>PATE01000082.1 GCA_002712305.1 Gemmatimonadota bacterium
CAGACGGCCTCGCACAAACTCGCCGAAGTCGTCTACGCCGATGCGCAGGCACAGCAGCCTGACGGCGAAGCACCAGATGCAGCCCCTGAAGGTGGACCTGCAGCGCCTCAGGACGAGGGGGCCGTCGACGCCGACTTCGAAGTCGTCGACGACACACCGGCGGACGACGCTGAGGGTGAGAAGAAGCAGTAGATGGCCAAACTCGACTACTACGAGGTTCTGGGTCTCGACAAGAGCGCGGATCAGGACCGGATCAAGGGTGCCTACCGCAAGCTGGCTCTCAAATACCACCCCGATCGCAATCCCGATGACAGTGAAGCGGAAGCGAGCTTCAAAGAGGCGTCAGAGGCCTACGAGGTCCTCAGCGATGAGGAGAAGAAGGCCAACTACGATCGCTTCGGTCACGCCGGGGTTCAGGGGAACTTCGGAAACGGTGGTTTCCAGTGGTCGGACTTCTCTCACGCCACCGACTTCGAAGACATCTTCGGCAACATCTTCGGAGGAGGCGGACGGCGATCGCGGGGGCCGAGTGGCCCGCCCAAAGGGCGAGACCTCCGCATTGCGCTGACGTTGTCTCTGGAGGAGGTCACCGTCGGTGTTGAGAAGAAGATCAATCTGCAGCGGATGAAGGGGTGTGACGTCTGCGGCGGTGACGGTGCGGCGCCCGGATCGACGCCAAAGCAATGCCAGACGTGTGGTGGTATCGGACAGGTTCAGCAGGTCTCCCGTTCCTTCTTCGGACAGCAGGTGACGGTGGGCGCGTGTCCAACCTGTCAGGGCGAAGGACAGATGGTCAGTGACCCCTGCCGTGAGTGTGCGGGCGAAGGACGCGTGCGGGACAAAACGACGATCACCGTTCGCATCCCGGCGGGTGTCAGCACAGGTAACTACATCCCCCTCCGCGGACAGGGCGATGCAGGTCCCCGAGGTGGATCACCGGGGGATGTGCTCGTGTTCATCGAAGAGGAGGAACACGAACATTACACGCGCGAGGGTAACGACGTCATCTATCGATTGCCCATCAGTATCAGTCAGGCAGCCCTCGGTGACGAAGCGGAGGTGCCGACGCTGCACGGCGCCGTCAAGATGAAGATCCCCGAGGGAACGCAGACGGGCCGCGTGTTCCGGCTGAGAGGAAAGGGGATTCCCGACGTCGATGGGCGAGGGATCGGCGATCAACTCGTGGAGGTGCTGGTTTGGACGCCCACCCAGCTTACGCCGGAGGAACGCCGTCTGTTTGGTGAACTCGACGAGATCCATCAGCAGCGAGCCAGTTCAGAAGGCAAGAGTTTCATCGATCGCATGCTCGAAGCCTTCGGCTAGTCGACATGAATCCTGCACAGGAGATTGGGTAGCCCGGTGGACTTTCCACGTACCCTTCCCGAAGGTGGAGACGTTCTTCCCGGTGTGGCCAATGCCGTGGCGATCGCAAGTGCGAAGGGCGGGGTTGGCAAGTCAACTGTGGCCGTCAATCTCGCTCTGGCCCTGGCTGCCGATGGGGCTCGGGTTGGGCTCATGGATGCAGATATCTATGGCCCAAGTCTTCCGCTTATGCTTGGATTGCGTGACGCGCCCGAAATGGATGACGAGGGGCGTATCCGACCTCTACAGGCGCACGGTGTCTCGACCATGTCCATGGGATTTCTGGCTGAGGAAGACGCACCCGTCATCTGGCGTGGCCCCCTGCTCGGTCAGGCGACGCAGCAGTTCCTGCAGCAGGTCGATTGGGGTGAGCTCGATATTCTACTGATCGACTTGCCGCCAGGAACCGGTGACATTCAACTGACCCTGAGTCAGATTGTCGCCCTCAGCGGCGCTGTGATCGTGACCACGCCACAGGCGGTTGCTCTTGAGGATGTGGAGCGTGGCATCGCGATGTTCGACAAGGTCGAGATCGAAACCCTCGGCATCGTTGAGAACATGTGCTTCTACGTCTGTCCCCACTGCGACCAGAAGCATGCCCTTTTCGGTGAGGGAGGGGGCCAGAGTATAGCGGACAAGGCCGGTGTCGATCTGCTGGGCCAACTCCCCCTCGACGAACGACTTCGAGCAGCTGGTGATTCCGGGACCCCGCTGATCGTCTCCGACCCGATGGCTCCGCAAAACAAGGCCTTTACGGACGTGGGCCAAGCGCTCGTGTCGGCGCTTTCAGAGCTGACATGACAACGGCCATGGGCCGTGTGCGGCGTTGGGCGAGGCGACGATCGCTAAGTATGCTTCCTGTGGGCACCACGTGCTGCGCAGCAGAGCTTGATGCTGCCATGGGGCCTGCTTTTGACCCCCCGCACAAGGGCATCGACATCGTGACGGACCCCGGAGTTGCTGACCTACTCGTGGTGGCGGGGCGGATCAGCCAGCCCCTTGCCGAGGAACTGGTCCTCCTCTACGAGGCAATGCCATCGCCGGCCACGGTCATCGCCTTCGGCGCGTGTGCCATGACGGGAGGGGCCTGGGGCGAACATGGCGAAACGGTAGATCTGTCCACCCTGATGGCCGTTGACATCCACATACTCGGGTGCGCGCCTCCTCCCCAACATCTCTACGAGGCCATCGAGCGTCTTCGCCACGACCAGTAGCACCTTGCTGCCCAGGCCAAGCCCCCCGTATCTTTGCCCAAGGCGTGTTTCCCCCTCGCCCTTGCGGTGATTCCTTCTCCGCATCCTCCCCGAGCCTTGTCTCTCTGACCTGGATCGGATTCGTGCCAGCTACCGTGCCTACCCAGGCGACAGAAGCAGGCCCCCGTCGCTGGCACCGCGTCGACATCGTGGTCCCAGAGGATGTGGCCGAACTGCTCGCTGCCGAGTGTTTCGAACTGGGTAGCTGTGGCCTGCAGACCGAAGCGGTCGGTGATACTCATACGCGTCTGACTGCCTTTTTCGACGAAGACAACTCGCCGGATACCATTCGCACCGGCCTGAATCTGGCAGTTGAGCGAGTGGATTGTGAGCGGCCTGAGATTCTGATCTCGGAGGAGGTCGCCTCCGATTGGAATGCCGAATGGCGTCGCTTCTACGAACCAGTCTGGGCGACAGAGAGCATCGTCGTCCATCCACCGTGGATTCCCGTCGATACCCTGCCGGGGCAGATGGCGATCGTTATCGATCCGGCCATGGCCTTTGGCACGGGGGGACATGAGTCGACGCAGACGGCACTGGCTGGGCTTGAGGATACGCGACTCGAAGATCGACGAATTCTTGACGTAGGTACCGGCTCTGGCGTGCTGGCCATCGCCGCATGCCACCTCGGTGTCACATCCCTTGTCGGCGTAGATATCGATCCGATCGCCATCGACAATGCGCGTCTGAATCTGCACGCGAATCTGGGAAGCGAGCACGTCTCCCAACGAGTCGTTCTGCAGCAAGGCAGTGCCGAGGACGCTGGCGATGAACCCTTCGACGTCATCGTCGCCAACATTGAAGGCCACATTCTATTGCCGATGGTACCGGTGCTCATGCAGAAACTCGCCCCCGGTGGATGTATCATTTTCGCAGGTCTGCTGCGGAAAGAAGAGCGCGCCTTCATTGATGGACTCGTCTCAGCCGGTCTGACCATCGATGGCCGTTGGCAGCGAGACGATTGGTTCAGTTGCCGAGCGCGTCCGGTGGAGTAAGCCGATGCCTGCCTTTCTCATCGATCCCGACCAGATTCAAGACCATCGGTTGTCATTCAGTACTGACGAAGCCCACCACCTCCGTGTCCGCCGCATTCGTCAGGGCGAGATCGTCGATGCGATCGACGGTCAGGGCACATCATATCGGATTCGTCTGGTCCTTCTCGATGGCAATGACGCCATCGGTGAGATCGTGGAGCAGAAGCAGGAACATGCAGAGGGGCAGCCCTATTTGCATCTGGCTGTGGCCATGATGAAGGGGCAGCGCTTTGACACGGTGGTAGAGAAGGCGACGGAGATCGGTGTCCACACGATCCAGCCACTGTTGACCGAACGTGGCGTTGTCAGGGGAGAGGGCAAGCTGGAGCGATGGGAGCGGATTGCACAGGCGGCGGCCAAACAGTGTGGGCGGTCCCATATTCCGGAAATCGCAAAGGTGATGGAATTCGACAGTGTCGTCACCTCCTTTGCCGAGCGCGAACTGTCCTTGTTGGTCGCCGATCCTGGCGCGGATGGTTCGCTCGAGGAGAATTGGGTGCCCGATTCTCGATGCCTGGCTCTCTTCATCGGACCCGAAGGCGGATTCCATCCCCGCGAACTGACTTGTCTGGATGGTCAGGGCGCGTGCAGCTTCATGTGGGGCCACCACATCTTGCGGGCTGACACAGCAGCAATTGTTCTGTCAGCCCTCGTCATCGACCGGGCTTTTCGTCATACAGGCCAGGTTTCCACCTATCAACGAGTGTGAGAGTTATGGCACTTCCAATCGCCGTCATCCACGGCCCCAATCTGAATCTGCTCGGTACACGCGAGCCAGACGTCTATGGAGCAACCACGCTGGCCGATGTGGAGAGCCACTTGTCGGTGGTTGCCTCAGAATTGGGCGTGGAGTTGCGGTTCACACAATCAAACCACGAAGGTGAGATTGTAGATGCCATTCACGCTGCCGCCTCCCGGGCAAGAGGTATTGTGATCAACCCAGGCGCACTCACACACTACAGCATCGCCGTACGGGACGCCGTGGCGGGTGTCGGGCTCGCGACCGTCGAAGTCCACCTGTCGAATGTCCATGCCCGCGAGGCCTTTCGACACACGTCAGTGATCGCCCCCGTTTGTGTCGGTCAGATCGCCGGCTTTGGACAGGACTCCTACCGACTGGGTCTGCGGGCACTCGTGCACCATCTTCAGGTACAGGAGGACGCGGCATGATCCGCCTTCCCTCAGTCGTCACTGTTGCATTCGTGTCGAGTCTGGTTGTGAGTCTGGCTCCAAGCGTTCTGGCTCAACAAGTGCATATCATCGATCGTGATCAAGTCAACATCCGAGCCGACGCGACCACGCAGTCACGGGAGGTCGCCGCTCTAAGACGTGGTGTCGAGGTCATCGAGGTCGGTCGTCATGCCGGTTGGATCCAGATTCAGATGGTAGATGGAGGCCAGGGGTGGGTTCACGGCCAACTCGTCCTGGCTCGTTTCGTGGTTGCTGGGCAAGGTGTGCGTCTGCGCGAAGGACCGTCTACGGGTCGATCCTCGGTGACCATGCTCTTTCGCGGGCAACAAGTGGATCGCATCGGGGCGGAGCAAGGTGGCTGGACGCAGATCCGCATCGCCGATGGCCGGACGGGTTGGCTCGCCACACGATTCTTGCGGCCCAAGACCTCGGAAGACGCTACACCACAACCTGAAGTTGCGGCAGAGCCAGCAGTGACCCCGGACACACCTGTCCCCGACCTCGAATTCGAGCCTGAGGTGCTGACTCGGGTGCAGCGGAATCCCTACGCTGAAGGACTTCAGCGCGAGGTAGGGGGGGAGCACAGAGCAGCGCTGGAGGCCTTTGAGGAAGTCCTGGTTGAAGAGCCGAGCAACGTCAACGCGTTGTTTCACGCGGCAAAAGCCCATCGCCACCTGGGTGAATATGATGGGGCGCTGGAGAAGCTGTATCGAGCGTTGGACGTGAGCGGTGGTCGCCGCGATGTCTACCTAACACTGGGCGAGGTCTATCGCCTGCAGGCTCGACCCGACAGCGCCGAGAAATACCAGGCCTTGTTCCGTGGCGAACCCTGGCCTCCGGCCCAGCCTCCGCCGAGAATGGTCGGTGCCGTCGCAGAGGGCGCGCCTCCTGCGCAGGAGACGGAGGAGGCCGAAGCCGAAGCCGACGGCAATCCACTCGATGGCCCTTGGGTGTTGATCGGTTTCGCGGGTGTTGGACTGCTGGCCCTGGCTGGCGTCGTGTGGTGGGTCGTCAACACCAGCCAGAAGCGCCCGGCAGACGCGCCACCCAAAGCGGCTGCTGCCGAAAAGGAGGCTGGCGGTGGAAAATTTTCCCAGGTCTGGGAGAAGGAAGTGGACCAGGCGGGGCAAGGCCGGGCGACGACGGAGGAGGAAGAGAGTCTCGATCGACAGATCGACGAGAAGTGGGGCGAATTACGTCAGAGCGTGGAGAGCTTCACTGAAGGGGGCGAAGAGGGGGAGGTCGTCGGGATCCTGGACCAGGTCGATGGACTTCGCCAGACACTGGACGGACAGGATGAGCGGAACCGACTCTACGCGGACATCGTGCGACTGCAGAACATGAAGATCGAGGCGATGACGCAGGAGATCCGACGCCTGCGGGGTCGGCGGTAGGTCGCGTAGCTGCTGACCTAAAATGCGTAGACGACCTGAAGGCGGGCAGTGCCGTCGTGTTGGACCGAGATTTCGGGGAAGACCCGCTTGGTTCGTTCCTGCGGAATCAGGGCGACGCCCAGCGATGCCAAGGCAAGGGCGCGAGACGACCAACCCCAAACGCGTGCTCGATCTGCTTTGTCCTTGAGTTCGGCAGCACGTCCCTCGACACCATTTCGAGCGTTGATCTTGGCTTCCGCATCGCGATCACTGGCCGTGTCAAACTGCAGCCATGATATCAGTCCGAAGGCGACAGTGCCCCCCAGGAAGCTGATATAGGGGAACTCGCGCACCGTGACGGTCTGAGCCTGGCTGCCGAGGGAGTCCAGCGTTACGATCCGGTCGATCTGGTTGGGTTCGAATGTGTGGATCTCGCCACTGCTACTGCGTACGATGACCAGGTCATCGCTGCGTTGGATCAGCTGCCCCATGATGATCGTGCCATCCGTCAGATACACGCGGGCGTCTGTCGTTCCCGTCTGCGCCATTGTCGCAGAACCGGCCAGCAACAGTGAAAAGATGGTGCACATGGCGGTGAAACGCAGGCTTCGCACAGACAAACTCCCAGGAAATCGGCACCGAGCAACTGAAGGTTTCGAACCTCTCGCAATGTACCGGCATCCCAGAAACTGTCAACCAGCGTGAAACTCGATGCTCAGCATCTGAGTGAGGCGACGATCGCCGAGATCGAGGAGCTGTTGGCACGCCGCGGAGGGGCGGGTCGCACGGTCCTGGCCCTGTTGGAACAGGATGCCCGCGCCGGCGTTCGACGTCTCGCCGTGCGGGAGCGCCAACGTCTTCGTCGGCGAGAAGCTGAGCAGCGACGACTGAGGTGGATCCGACAGCATGAGGACGGTCTCTGGTCGACTCAGATGACGCATGTTGCCGGTGTCGACGAAGTGGGAAGGGGATGTCTGGCGGGGCCCGTCGTAGCCGCGGCCGTGATTCTTGCACCCGGCACGCGCCTGAAGGGGGTGGACGATTCGAAAGTTCTTGACCCGCCCGAACGTCAGGCATTGCGACGACAGATCGAGGCGGACGCCATCGCGTGGCACGTGGCCGTCGTGTCGGCGGCTCGCATCGATCGGATCAACATCCTGGAGGCGTCTATGGAGGCGATGCGCGTCGCTCTCGACGGACTCCAGCCTGCCCCGCAGCACGTGCTCGTGGATGGCAATCGATCACCAGGTAGTTCGTTTCCCGAAACCCTGCTGGTCGATGGCGACGCGAGATCGATGAGCATTGCCGCTGCGTCGATCGTCGCCAAGGAACATCGTGATGAACTGATGGTGGCCCTCGACGGGCTTCACCCGGGCTACGGATTCGCCAGCAACAAGGGGTACGCGAGCCCCGGCCATCGGGACGCCTTGCTGAATCATGGTCCCTGTGCGGAGCACCGATACAGCTTCTCGCCTCTGGTCGAACGCGACCAGTTGCAGTTGGGGTTCGGCGGAGTGTCTCCAAAGATCCCGGAGACCGGGCCCACCGGCGAATCTGCTGCAGCCGCCTATCTGGAAACCCTTGGATATGCAATCGAAGATCGCCGATACCGCGCAGCAGGTGGGGAGATCGATCTGGTCGCCAGAGATGGAAGGTGCTGGGTCTTTGTCGAGGTAAAATCGACGGCCGTAGCTGGGGAACGGAATCACCCGGAAACCCGTCTGTCTTCAGCACAGCGGCAGCGATTGATGCGCGCCGCCAAGCACTTTCTACGAGTGCGCGCCAGCGACACAGAATGCCGATTCGATGTGGTCGCTGTCGATATGTCTTCGACACCCGTTCACATCGAGCACTGGACGGACGCGTTCACAGCAGATGGACGATAGTAATCGAAGCCTGGCGATGTATGTAGCAGAAAGGGCATGGCGGCCCGTCAGCCTAGTTCAGTCACTCAGATCTCTCAGCTTATTCCGCGCTGAGCGACAGCGCTCGGTGTACGATGCGGCCGGCGACGATCGTCCCCACGGCACGCCCGCGCATCCCGTGTCCATCGAAGGGCGTGTTTGTGGATTTCGAGAGGAAGTGCCGACTGTCGACAGACCATGCCTGATCCAGATCCAACAGCGTCACATCCGCCTCATCTCCGACCTGAAGCCTTCCTCCGGCAAGTCCCAGGATTCGTGCCACCGCGCACGACCATCGATCGATCAGTGCCTGCAGGTCGAGAACACCCTCATGGAACAGATGAGTGAGCGATAGGCCAACTGCGGTCTCTAAACCGACGATGCCCATGGGGGCCTCGAGGAAGGGCAGAGACTTTTCCTCAGCCGTGTGGGGGGCGTGGTCGGTGGCGAGGGTGTCGATCGTGCCGTCCGCAAGGCCTGCAAGCATGGCCTCTACATCGACCTGAGCACGCAACGGCGGACTCATCTTCGCCGCCGTGCCCTGCTTCTCCACCTGCTCATCGGTGAGCAGAAAGTGGTGGGGGAGTACCTCACACGTGACGGGCAGGCCTTCGGCTTTGGCACCGCGCACCAGATCGACGGTACCGGCGGTGCTGATGTGGAGGATGTGCAGGGGGCCGCCCGTTTCTCTCACAAGATCGATGTCTCTGGCAATCATCTGCTCTTCACCTGCTGAGGGCATGCCCTTCAGGCCGAGTCGTTTGGACACGATACCTTCGTGCATGCAGCCACCGGCGGTCAGACGTTTGACCTCTTCATGGGGAGCAATGGGCCGACCCAATTCGGCGGCCAGGCGCAGTGCCTGCCGCATCATGTCTTCCTCTTCGACAGGGTCTCCGTCGTCTGAGAAGGCGATGGCACCTGCCCCTGCCATTTCCTTCAGGGGAGCCAGGCCGTTGCCGGCGCGTCCACCGGTCACCGTGCCAATGGGATACACGCGCACACAGGCTCCGTCGTAGCGCTCTACGAGGTCTGCGATTCCGTCGGCTGTATCCGGAGGTGGCTCTGTGTTCGGCATCGTGGCGATGGCGGTAAAACCACCCGCAGCGGCCGATTCTGTCCCCGTCTGAATCGTCTCTTTGTGTTCGAAGCCCGGTTCGCGCAAGTGGACATGGGCGTCGATGAAACCGGGGGCAACGATGAGTCCGGTCACATCTACGTGTTCCACATCGGGCGCGCCAAGATCCTGACCCAGGGCGGCCACCTTCCCGTCATGAATCAGCAAATCGGCCCGCTCATCACGGTTCGATGCGGGATCGACGATCCGGCCACCCTTCAGCAGAAGGGGACGATGGGTAGATGGGGTGTTCGACATGCGGCAGTCCTGCTCTACGGGTTGTGAGAGGGGCTTTCATCACCGGTAAGGCCCGCCGGGATCAGGGATCGAGCATAGGCGTCGACGTCAGCGAAGGTCAACAGGTCATGCGTGAACCCGTCGCGTGCCTGACGGAGTCGTCCGAATCGCCAGGCCAGCGGCGGGATGAGGGGCGCCTCATCGGCAAACCACTCCGTGTCGAAAGCACCGACGGTGGGTCCGTCGTACGCGATCTGTCCCTTGTGCAGAATCACAAGGCGAGGCGCCAACTCGCTGATCAAATCCATATCGTGAGTCACCAAGACGACGCTGCGGTCATCGCGCTGCAGGTCCTGCAGAATCTGGATCAGTACGCGAGTCGATTGGGCATCGAGCCCCGCCGTAGGCTCGTCGAGGACGAGTACTTGTGGGTCCATCGCCAGGACCCCGGCGATGGCGACCCGTCTGCGCTCACCACCGCTGAGATGAAAAGGGGATCGATCTCCGTACTCGGCCAGGGGCAGTTGCACCGCATCCAGTGCGGTGGCCACCGCCTCGTCCACCTTCGCGGGGGCGAGGCCGACATTCTGGGGCCCAAAGGCGACATCCTCCGCTACGGTCTCGGCGAACAACTGAGCCTCGGCGAACTGAAACACGAGTCCAACTCGGCGTCGCAGCTGCATCAGAGGCAGCCGGTTTTCGTCTGTCAGGTCGATCCCGTCCAATTCCACGCGGCCCCGTGTGGGTCGTAGCAGACCATTGAGGTGCTGAACGAGTGTGGTCTTCCCCGATCCGCTCGCACCTGCTATCGCCAGAATCTGACCGCGTCCGATCTCCATCTCGACACCATCGAGCGCCTGAATCGGCTCCGGTAAGCCCTCCGCATAGGTATGCGACACGTGGCGGATCCCCATCTGCGGCACAACATCATCGCAAGGCTCTGAAGGGCGCTCTAAGGAAGCGGGTTCTGTCCAGTGGGCGAGCTGCCGATCCAGATCCTCGATCGTTAGCGGCAGAGGATCGAGGGGCAAGGGCAAGGATCGAGCGCACCGGACACTGAAGGGAGCACAGATCCCATCCTCTTCCAAAGAAAGTCCATCTGCAAACACGACAACTGGCTTGTCGTCATGGGCAAGGCTGCCACGACGCAGGACCAGTAGCCGCTGAGCCCTTGAGGCCTGCTCAGGGCTCTGGGTCACATGTACGATACAAATGCCCTGATCAAGACACAGGCGTTCGATCCAGCGCATCAATTCTTCGCCCGAGGCTGGATCCAGAAGAGCTGTTGGTTCGTCCAACAGCAGATAAACCGGTCGCATCGCCACGGCGGCGGCGATGGCAAGTCGCTGCCGTTCGCCTCCAGACAGCAAGTGGGGTGGTGTGTGCCGATATCGCTCCAGTGAGAATGCTTCTAGCATCTCATCGACTCGTTGCCGCATCAAATCCACGGGAACGGCGCAGTTCTCCAGACCGAAGGCGACCTCAGCCTCCACCGACGTCGTGACCAGCTGATCGTCTGGATTCTGAAAGACCATCCCTACGCGGCGTCGGATCTGGTTCAGGTCATCGACGTGGCTCGTAGACAAGCCATCGACCAGAACAGAACCACTTGTGGGTTGGAGCAGACCATTGAGACAGCGAATCAGCGTCGTCTTCCCAGAGCCGTTTGCCCCCATCAGGGCCAAATGCTGTCCTTCGATCAGGTCGAGGTCGACCGAATCGAGGGCACAGATGCCGCCGGGATGGCTTATGGAAAGTCCTCGGACCTCGATCAATGGGCTTTCTCGGAATCACGACAGGAAACTGACACGTTGACACCTCCAACAGAGGCTCAGTAAGTTGATGAAAGCCCGCAAGTTCCTGTATTCCAGTCAAGTGACATCGGAGTTCCCTTTGACGAAGCTGTGGCCATTCAAGATGCCTGTGGCCGGTATCATCTCTCACGCAATTCGTATCAGCCTGTTGGTGGTGCTCGTAGTGTTCGCCAGTTGTGGGAGCGACAGTGACGACGACCCAAAGATTGTGGGTCCGGACCTGCCGCTGGGCGAGGGGCGTCTGTATGCCATCGACGCGGTCTCCTTTGGTAGCGTCGATGGTCTGGATGTGGCCGGGATCTATGGTCGCACAGGGGGCGCATCCAAACCCACGGTCATCCTCGTCCACGACGTGGGCAACAATCTGGCGGGTCAGGAATGGCTCTTCGATGAGTTTTTCGAGACCCTGCTCGAGCATGGATACAATGTCCTTGCGGTTGACTTGCGCGGCCACGGGCTGACGTCGCTACCGAGTGATGGTCGCGCGGTGGAACAACTGCTGCTGGCCGATCTGGACAGTTTCCACCTCGAAGTACGCGCCGCGATCACCTGGTTGCGCGGTCAAGCATCGGCCGACGCGAGTCGACTGGCCGTCATCGGTACCGGCGGTGGCGGAAACGTGGCGTTCGTCGCGATGGGGGCTTTTTCCGACGATCTGAAGGCCGGCGTTGCGATTTCTCCCGGACTGTGGGATTCCAACGCATCACCCCTTGTGATCGGTGACGGTGTGGCGAATTTCAGCCCTCACACGATGCTCTATCTGGTCGGGGAGTCCGATATACTGCCCGTAAGCGATGAGTTGACCTTCAGTTATGCTGGGTTCGCCGAGTTGTTGGCTTCTTTGACCAGTGATCCAAAGACGCTGGCCGTCGTGCCGGGCGTTGCCGGCCATGGCCTCGACCTGCTGGAAGCACCGACTCTGTCGCAGCTGGTGCTGGACTGGCTCGAGTTGCATCTATAACTCATCACTGATGCATCTCTCAGCTCTGTGACTCCTACGTAGGGGCCCCTCTGTCGCGGTCTTCGGCCCCTCTGTCAGCGCACCCAAGTTGGCCGCTGGAATGACCGTGACCACACCACCTGTCGCACTCATTATCCCTGCACTGAATGAGCAGGATTCCATCGGACGCGTGGTCGGTGATCTGCCGCGAGACCTCATCTACGACATCATCGTGGTCGACAACGGGTCGACCGATGACACCGCGCGTCGAGCGATCGACGCGGGTGCACGTGTTGTTCGCGAGCCACGTCGCGGCTATGGGCAGGCGTGTCTCACGGGCATAGAGGCCGTGCAGGACGAGGCAGCGGTGATCGTCTTCGTCGACGGAGATTACTCTGACGATCCGCGAGAAGTCGCTCAGATCCTGGCGCCGATCATCGCCAATGAGGCAGATCTTGTCATCGGGTCTCGAGTGCTGGGTCAGCACGAATGGGGAGCTCTGATGCCCCAACAACGATTCGGCAATGCCCTGGCGACGCTGCTGATTCGGTGGATGTATGGTGTGCGATTCACCGACCTGGGCCCCTTTCGTGCCATCCGACGAGACGCCCTCACACGGTTGGACATGGCAGATCGAGACTATGGATGGACCGTGGAAATGCAGGTAAAGGCAGCCCGGCGTGGCCTTCGATCCGTCGAGGTACCCGTGAGCTATCGGCGACGACTCGCCGGTGAATCGAAGGTGGCCGGAACGATATCTGGATCGTGCCGTGCCGGATGGAAGATCATCGCCACGATCTTCCGATACGCCAGACAGCAGGACGGCCAGCAGTTGCCGGCGTCATCCTCCCTTCCGTCATGACGTCACGGGTCCAAGTTGGTGCCATCCTGGCGGTGGGGGCCGGACTTCGACTGATCGGGATGAAGCAGGGGTATCCGGACTTCTACGGTCACGTCGACGAGATCGGTGTCGCCGCCAGTATCTGGAACTTCTTTCGGGAGGCGACCTTGCACCCGACGGAGTTCACCTACCCGGCATTCTTTCAATACCTCGTGGCCCTCGGTGTCACCGTTGCAGGTGGCTGGGTCGCACCCGCGTTGGCCGATGCGACCTATCTGGATCGCCTGAGGCTACTGTCCTACACCGATCCGGGTCTGAGCGTCCTCGTTGGCAGAGGCATCAGCATTCTGGCCGATCTGATCCACATTGCACTGATCTATCAACTCATCCGTAGAGTAGGCGCCGGTTCCTGGGCCTGGTTCGGGGCGCTCAGTCTGGCCGTGGCAGTGATTTCCGTTCGCCAGGCCCATATGGCCCTGCCCGATGCGACCGTGGCCATGCTGTCGACACTCGCCATCTTCTATGCGGTCAAGATTCTACAAGAGGAGGGGTATTGGCGGGACTACCTGGTGGCA
Source organism: Gemmatimonadota bacterium (assembly GCA_002712305.1). GTDB lineage: Bacteria > Latescibacterota > UBA2968 > UBA8231 > UBA8231 > UBA12574. The sequence continues at coordinate 13,642 of PATE01000082.1, forward strand.
GGTGTGGTCTGCGGCCTGGTCTTGGCCACGAAATACAATGGCGCTCTGTGTGCGCTTGCCGTGTTGGCCGCTCATCTGTTGCGCCACGGCGACGTCCCAGTGTGGCGAAGGATCGTGGATCCTCGGCTGCTGGGCGCAGGTACTGCTGCGGTTGCGGCTGCCCTGCTCGCGTGTCCGTATTTCCTGTTGGCACCGGAGCAATACCTCGGACTTGCCCGCTACCAATTGTCCAGCCTGGACTTTGCCCTGCGCGAAACGTCACCCTGGTGGTGGATTGCGCGCGATTGGGTGTTGGCGGAGCACATTCTTGGAGGACTCCTATTGGCGGGCGCCGTTGGGGGCCTCGCACGGCGCGACCGTGTGGACTGGCTCGCCCTGGCCGCGATCGTGCCTGCTTTCGCCTATATCGGGTCGTGGACGAAGGAGAGCCTGCACTATCTGCTGCCCTATCTGGGGATTCTCATCGTCCAGGCGACACGGTTTTTGGCTCATGTCGAATCTCGACTGCCACGTTCACCCGCTTGGCTGCTGCCTGGACTGGCCATCCTTGCACTGATACCGAATGGGGCGTCATCGCTGCAGAACAGTCTGCAACTGCATCTCACCGACACGCGGACCCGCGCTGCCGAATGGATACAGCAGACGATCCCCGACGGTACCGGGATCGGCATGACCTGGCTTCCGTACTGTCCACGACTGCCCTCCGTCGACGACCGGCATGGCCTCCTTGTGGCCTATGCGACATCGAGGCAGGCACAGCAACTGCTCCAAACCGAAGGCAGACTCTCTCCCGCCTACCGGATCGTGAATCTCGAGGTCTGGCTCAAGGAGCCAGTCGTTCCTGAGGCCCTGCGTGCTCACGTTGATCTCGATGATCAAGAGACGCGACGGGTCTTCAGTCGGGGCTGGCGGAGCCCACGACAACTGCGGCAGAGCGGCGTGCAATACGTCGTTCTGCCGGACGGTGCCTACGCCCGATACCTGAACGACGATGCGCAGCCGTCGAGTCTGGCCGCCCTATATCGACAGCGGGTGAACCGAGCCTACTTCGAGCTTCTCCTATACCCCTCCATCTCCCAGACGGTGGCCGTCTTTGACAAAGACGTCTCCACGCGGGGCGGGGAGATCCGAGTTCTGCGGCTCAGAGACTCGGCCAGGGACGCTACGCCCAGAGATGAAGACCCTGAGCGGTAAGGTGTAGCGCTCTTTCGGTTTGTTGTATTCCCGCGAGTTTGGTTTCTATCCGGTTAACAGTGACATCACCGTCTCTACGGGGATACGCGACTGAATCATGGCTGACCGAGAGAGGTCCTGAAGGATCTGTCCTTTTGCGACCAACGTCGTCTCGGCGGAGAAATCTGTATCACGAACCGTTCCCTCGGAGGCGGTTACACCTTCGATCGCACCCTCGGCGAAACTGAGCGTGTGCTGCAATCGATTCAGCACGGCGCCGACTTCGCCCCGTTCTTTCGACATTCTGTCGATGGCCTTATCGATCGAGGCCAAGGCATGGCGTGAGCTGTCTCGCGTGCCGACACTGAGTTGGTCGATGCCGAGTACCGTGCCGCTGACCGTGATGTCCTTGATGTCATAGTCGAGGCGATCCGCGTTGACACCGTCGCCACCGAGTTGAAAGCTGCCACCGATTCCTTCTTCGATGACCAGCGTCTGGCCATCCAGATCACCGTCGGTGTAGCTGCCTTGCGATTTGGCAACGTCATGTCCGGCCAACACGACCTCGACGCCCAACTGATCAAAGTTGGCGACGATCGTCGTCCCTTCAGCCACCTTATCGCCATCGAGAATCGATCCGAGCGAGATCGTCTGAGAATTAGTGCCATTGCTCAGAGTGATCTCATTGTCGGCGGGCGAGTCAGTGAAGGTGTAGGTGCCTGCATCGACACTGGCCAGATCCACACGGCGAATCCCATTGTCGGCCAGCGTATCGATGGCCGACGAGGCTGCATCGTTCACCTTGTTGCCGAAACCTGACAGCAGACTCTGGCCGTTGTAGGAAGCGAGTTTGGTGATACGATCGATGTATTCGCTCAACTGATTGAACTCGGAGTGAACGGCCTCCCGATTCGTGTCGTTGAGGGTATCCGTCGACGATTGCGTCGCCAGTTCGCGCATACGGATGAGGATCGGATTGATCTCACCCATCGCGCTTTCCGCCGTGCGCAGAAGTTCGATGGCCCTTTCTGTGTTGCGGGTTCCCTGGGTCAGGCCACCGATTTCGGCGCGCATCCCCTCAGAGATCGAGAGCCCGCCCCCGTCGTCACGGGCGCTGTTGATTCGCATCCCCGATCCGAGTCGTGTCTGGCTGGGTAACAGCTCCCTCGCGGAGCGGCCGTGCACGTGGCGGGCGCGCTCGAAGGCAGCGTTGCTGTTGATTCGTGCTGCGAACATTGGCTGAAACCTCCTTGTTCCTGCCTGATGATGGGCAGTCGCCCCAATCGAGTGTGGCTCGGATCGAGCGTGGCTCGGTGGGAAGACTGCGACGAACGACTGTCCTACTCCTCCTTGAGGACCGTCTTGAAGCGGTAGATCCCACGCGGAGAGGGCACTCCACGACTACTTCAGGTCACTTAGTGGAACTTGGTATCATGTTCCGAGTATCGACGGATCTGCCCAAGACTTTCGTGGAAAATGACTGAAAGATGGAAAAAAACGGACAACGTGCTAAAGTTGGCGGCAAGGGGGCCCGATATACGGAACAGGTGGACTACATCCGGTGGAGGTGGGGAGGACGATTCAATAGCCCCGTTCCGGAAAAACTGGTTGTTTACACTGCATTTACACTGTGCTATCTGCCCGATGGCCGTCGTTTAGCTTCGAAACGGACTTCGCCCCAAGGAGCAAGGAGGCAACATCGTACCATGCCACTGCGAGTGAACAACAACATAGCTGCCATTAATACGCAGCGATTGATCTCGCGCAACGTGAACGTCCTCCACCGAGGACTCGAGCGACTTTCATCGGGACTGCGAGTCAATCGCGCCTCTGATGATGCGGCAGGACTGGCCGTATCTGAAGGTCTCAGAAGCGAGGTCGCTCGGCTCGGCCAGAACGTGCGCAATGCGCAACAGGGGTCTGATCTGCTGCAGACGGCCGAAGGATCGCTGCAGGAAGTCAACAACGTGCTCGTGCGGATGAAGGAATTGGCCAACCAGTCGGCTACGAGCACGGTGAACGATACGAATCGGGAATCTATCGCAGCTGAGTTTAACCAGCTCGTGTCCACGATCGATCGAATCGTCGAAGCGACGACGTATAACAGTAGCAATCTGCTCACCGGTTTTGGCAATCAGGTCAGCAGCACGGCCTCGACCGCCGTCACAGGGAGTGCGACAACTGGGGTTACCCGTATCAGCTTATCCGCTGTTCAGGACGGAACCTTCACCTTTTCTGACACCGCCGCCGATGGGGATTTGACCCTGGGAAATGGCGCCGTCACCCAGACGCTGAACATGGGCACGCTGCTAGACGGAAATGTGGTGGCTTCGGGGACATCGGTCGTGGCCAATTTCGATCGACTCGGTGTTCAGGTCACCCTGGCGGGTGTGGGCGTACAGGGCGCTATCGGTGACTACACGGATGGAGATCTCGACGGTACGACCATCGTCGTTGAGGGCAGCACGGGCGGATCGTTCCAGGTGGGCCCGTCCAACTCCTTCTTCAATCGTCTCGAGGTCGGCATCTCCGATCTACGTGCTACGGGCACGAGTCTGAATCTGGGCGGCACGTCCGTGGCGAGTCTTAACTCTGCCCGTCAGGCGATATCCTACATCGACCAGGCGACGGCCACTGTATCAGTGGCCAGAGGGGATCTAGGAACGGCACAGAATCGGCTGAACTTCAGTATCGCTTTCACCGAGGTAGAAATCGAGAACATCAGTGCGTCGGATGCCACGATACGCGATGCGGACGTGGCTACGGAGGTGACTTCGTTCACGAGGGCACAGATCCTGGTCAGCGCAAGCAACTCCATGCTGGTTCAGTCCAACGTGTCATTGGTCTCGGCTCTGTCCCTGTTGTAGGGATCAGCGCCAGAAACGGAGCTCGCCGACGAGTCCAGTCCACTCCGACCCGAAGTATACAGCACGTCACCTATTCAAGGAGGAACATCTTACCTCCATCCTCCGGCCGGCAGTACCGCGAGGTGAGATGACGAGGGAGGTGCAGTGCGAGCTCCAAGAAGAAGGCCGCCTCAAGGATGAGGCGGCTTTGTTTCGTTATACAAAGGGATTTGATCTGATTCGGAGGGACCCGTAGCTTGCTGTCTTTCCCCGCCGGCCTTCGATGAACCTGGACGACCTCGATTTTCATCTTCCCGACGAGCTGATCGCGCTCCATCCGACCTCGCAGCGGGACGGTTCACGGCTTCTGATTCTCGATCGCTGCAAGGGGGATCTCACCGACAGCAGATTCCCACACCTTCTCTCGCACCTTCGCGCCGATGATGTGCTGGTCCTGAACGAGACTCGTGTCGTGCCGGTGCGATTGCTCACGCGCAAGCCATCGACGGGGGGACTGGTTGAACTGCTGGTTCTGGGCAGGGCGCCAGGCGAGGGCTGGATGGCGATGGCGAAACCCCTCAAGGGATTGGTTGCCGGCAAGATACTGGAGGCCAGCAGCGGGTTGCAGTTGGAGGTCATCGATCGTGTTGAAGATCGACTGCACTTTCGCATCGTCGGACACGATGACACAGGTGTCGATCCCACGGGACTGGACACGTTCTTTCAGCTTACCGGTGACATCGGGCAGATCCCGCTGCCACCCTACATTCGGAGATCTCCCGTCGAGGCAGATTCTCAGCGATATCAAACCGTGTTTGCACGCACCAACGGTTCGATCGCTGCACCCACAGCTGGCTTGCATTTCAGCGAAACGCTGCTTGGTCAGATCCAAAGGGCCGGTGTGACGATAGAACGCCTCCTGTTGCACGTTGGGGCCGGAACATTCGCCCCCGTTCGTGCGGCAGATCCACGGCAGCATCGGGTGGAGGCGGAGTACTTTCGCTTGGAGCCAGAGGCGGCCGAACGGATCATGAAACGTCGTGCCGCTGGTGGACGTGTGGTGGCAGTAGGGACCACGAGTGTCCGCGCTCTGGAAACCTGCGCAAAGACGGGGACACTCAAATCTGGGGAAGGCTGGACTGACCTGGTGATCACACCCGATCACAGGTTCAAACTCGTAGACGCGATGATCACAAATTTCCATCTGCCTCGCTCAAGCCTGATGATGCTGGTGAGCGCCTTTGCAGGATCAGAGCATATTCGCAAGGCGTATCAGCATGCCGTTGGGGCCCGATATCGCTTCTACAGCTATGGTGACGCCATGTTCATTCATGGAGATCGGCGTTGAGCGGTTCCACGGGTGTGGTTCTGATTCCTGCTGCGGGTCGTGGTCAACGGATGGGAAGCGAAACCCCCAAGCAGTATCTGCCGGTCAATGGTCGCCCCCTGCTGGCTCGCACCATAGAGGCGATTCATCGCTGTGACCGCGTGCATGGGATCGTCGTGGCAATCCATCCCGATGATCAAGATCGCTACGACTCGATCGCTGCCGCGATCGGCCCCAAGTTGCGTGGCTCCGTCTTTGGTGGACACGAGCGGACCGACTCGGTCTATGAGGCACTCAAAGCCCTGCAGAACGAAGATGACATCGTCCTGGTGCACGATGCTGTCCGCCCCTGGGTGCGTCCTGACCTGGTGGCCAATGTGATCGATGCTACCGACCGCCATGGGGCGGCGATTGCGGCGCTGCCCGTGACAGACACGGTTAAACAGGTCGCGGATGGCGTTATCGTGGCCACGCCCGACCGAAGACAACTTTGGAATGCCCAGACTCCACAAGGATTTCATCGGGAGCTGTTGATCTCTGCCTTTGCCCAACGAGACCCTGCCCAGCCCGCCACGGACGAATCGGTTCTGGTGGAGCGAGCCGGCCACCAAGTCCATATCGTCGAAGGAGATGTAGCCAACGTGAAGGTGACCACACCCCGCGACCTGCCGTCACCGGAGACCCTTCCCACGCGGATCGGGCAGGGCTATGATGTCCACGCATTCGACGAGGGGAGCCCCCTGATTCTCGGCGGAGTACCCATCGAATCTCCTCGAGGGCTGATGGGTCACTCCGACGCAGACGTGCTGACCCATGCCGTGATCGACGCGCTGCTGGGGGCGGTAAATCTCGGAGACGTGGGCCAGTTGTTCCCCGACACCGATGCAGCCTACGCAGGGATCTCCAGTCTCGTCCTGTTGGAGCAAGTGCGGAATCGGCTGCAGTCGATGGGCGCTCAGATCATCAACATCGATACGGTCATCATGGCTCAGGCCCCGAAATTGGCTCCTTACGCGCAGCAGATCGCCGCGTCTCTCGCCGCGACACTTCAACTCGACGTGTCTCGCGTCAGCATCAAGGCGACGACGACGGAGCGGCTTGGATTCATCGGCCGTGAAGAAGGGATGGCCGCCCAAGCCGTTGCCCTGGTGTCCTTAGGGGGCGCGGTGGACGCATGAGCGAATTGATCGCGGGTGCCACCGAGCAGATGACCTCGTGGCCACCGTTCTGGTCCTATGCGTTTCTCGGCTTCAGCGCGTTTCTCGAGAACGTTATTCCACCGGTCCCAGGAGATACGGTGGTCGTGTTTGGTGCGTATCTGGTCGGTCGCGGAGCACTGGACTGGCAACCCGTCTATGCCGCCACGAGCGTGGGGGGGACCGCGGGATTCATGGTCATGTGGTATCTCGGCCTGACTCAGGGACGCTCACTGATTGTGGGTCACCCCCGAGTCGCACGAATCCTGTCTGAAAAGCATCTTGACCGGGCACAAGCGTGGCTCGACAGGTACGGCCTATGGCTGGTAGTCGCCAATCGCTTTCTCACCGGGATTCGCTCGGCCATTTCGCTGGCTGCCGGCATGGGCCGCATGCGTTTTTATCGCGTTTTTCTCGCGGCGCTGCTCGGAATGATGGCCTGGAATGGAATTCTGCTGGGTGCAGGGTTGATGGTCGGGCGCAACTGGCCTCTGGTATTGGAGTGGGTGTCCGTCTATAACCGGGTGGGACTCGCGATCCTGGCCCTGGCTGTTCTGGCCGTGGGCGGGCTCTGGTGGATCCGTCGTCGCCGACGGGCGAATCAGGCGGCCGTCGTTGACAGTCTCTCTGAGAGCGCGTAGATTTTCCAGTTCGTACCCGGGTCGGAATCTTTTCCAGTTCGTACCCGGTTCGGAATCCCTGTGCCAAAGTCGTAATCAACGAGTCGTGGCATCGGATTGGCCATCAACTGGGTCATCAAACTGGGACTGCTACGTGGTCCCACAGCGTGGAACGTACAAATTGACATACAAGACTTACAGCCCTAAGGCGAGCGAGATCGAAAATCGCTGGTTCATCGTTGACGCACAGGGCAAGACGCTCGGTCGTCTGGCAAGCCAGATTGCCCACATTCTACGCGGCAAGCACAAGCCGACCTACACGCCCCACCAGGACATGGGTGATCACATCGTCGTCATCAACGCCTGCAAGGTTCATCTGAGCGGTCGCAAGGCCGAGCAGAAGGTCTACTATCATCACACGGGGCATCCCGGTGGATTGAAGACCACACCTTTCGAGCGCGTCCTGGCAGAGCATCCCGAGCGCGTCATCAAGAAGGCCGTCTGGGGCATGCTGCCAAACAACCCTCTTGGCCGTAAGATGTTCCGCAAGCTACGTGTCTATGGCGGTGCCGACCACGGTCACGCCGCACAGCAGCCCGAGCTGCTCGAGTTGTAGATCCTACGAATCTTCGAAACACCTTTCGCAATGTCTGTTTTTGGGAGCCCATTCTACAATGGCTGAAGCCGCTCAAAAGTTCGAAGCCACCGGTCGCCGTAAGACCTCCGTCGCCCGTGTCCGGATGCATCCGGGTTCAGGGCAGATCACGATCAACGGCCGCAAGGTAGACGAATACCTGCGACGTGATGCACTTGAGATGATCATGATGCAGCCGCTGCAGCTGGTGGAATCACGTGACAAGTTCGATATCGCGATCAGCACCAGTGGCGGTGGCAAGCGCGGTCAGGCCGGTGCCGCCTCTCTGGGCATCGCTCGAGCCCTCGTGAGCTTCGATCCTACCATGCGTACCGCGTTGAAGCGCGCCGGATTCCTGACGCGTGATCCTCGTGAGAAAGAGCGCAAGAAGTACGGATTGGCTGGCGCCCGCAAGCGCTTCCAGTTCTCGAAGAGGTAAGCATACTGCACTTACCTCTTTAGGGAGTTTCGCCCGAAGGGTGAAACTCCCTAAAGAGAGACCAAGGCCGAATGGCATTGGAGGAGCGTCGTCAGGTATAGACGGCAGCAGTAGAGTTTGCGCAGCAAACTCAAAAAGGTTGTGAGCGCAGCGAGCAACCTTCAAACACATGATCTCGACGGTATCGGGGGTGTCCCACCGGGAAGTGCTCGTTGGGGCTCCGGTATCGGATGACGGGTCATGGACGACTAACCCATACAGGGAGTACAACATGGCAGAGGTTCGCGTCAGCGACCTGCTCGAGGCGGGAACCCATTTCGGGCACCAAACCCGACGATGGAACCCGAAGATGGAGCCTTTCATCTTCACCGAGCGCAATGGCATTCATCTCATCGATCTGAACAAGACCCTACGTGGCCTCGAGGCAGCCTATCAGGCCGTCCGTCGCACAACGCAGGAAGGCAAGCCGGTTCTCTTCGTCGGTACGAAGAAGCAGGCCGTCGACGTCATCCGCCAGGAAGCTGAGCGCTGTGGCATGTTTTATGTCACCGAGCGCTGGCTCGGGGGGATGCTGACCAACTGGCAGACGATTCGCATGAACATCCGTCATCTGGACCATCTCGATAAGATCTCTACAGATGGGACGTATGACAGGCTGAAGAAGAAGGAAGTCCTTCTGCTTGAGAAGGAGCGTGCTCGCCTTGATCGCACGTTGACCGGAATTCGTAAGATGGGAGCTCTCCCCGGACTGATGTTCATCATCGACATCAACAAGGAGCAGCTGGCCATCTCTGAGGCGCAGAAGCTGGGGATTCCTTCTGTCGCGATCGTGGATACCAACTGCGATCCCGACTCTGTCAGTCACCCCATCGCCGGAAACGATGACGCGATTCGATCGATCGAGATCATCACTCATCACATGGCTGATGCAGTGATCGAGGGCCGTGCCGCCAGTGGCAAGTCCGAGGGCCCCGCAGGGGACAAGGACGGCGACGACAAGCCGGAGGCGCCAGCAGAGGTTGCTGCTGCGAACTAAGAAACTCACCCGCCTCGCGGGTATCCACTAACAACTACCTGAGCAAGTTCTAAAGGAAGACAGATGGCAGAGATCACCGCCGCGATGGTGCGCCAGTTGCGCGACAGCACCGGGATCGGCATGATGGATTGTAAGAAGGCCCTTCAAGAAACCGATGGCGATATGGACAAGGCCGTCGAGTTCTTGCGCAAGCAGGGAATGTCGGCTGTTGAGAAGCGTGCCGGGCGTGACGCCAATGAAGGAGTGATCACCTCATACATTCACCCCGGAAGTCGCCTTGGTGTCCTGCTGGAAGTCAACTGCGAAACAGACTTCGTTGCTCGCACGGATGACTTTCAGGAGTTTGCACGCGATGTGGCGATGCACATCGCCGCCGAGCAGCCCGTTGCAGTCGGCCGCGAAGAGCTTGACGCGGCCGCTGTCGAGAAGGAGAAGGAGATCTACCTCGAGCAGGCCAAGAATGAGGGCAAGCCCGAGAACATTGCAGAGAAAATCGTCCAAGGGCGCCTGGAGAAATACTATCAGGAGGTCTGCTTGCTCGAGCAGACTTTCGTCAAGGATCCAGACAAGACGATCGACCAGATGTTGACGGATCTGACGGCCAAGATTGGCGAGAAGCTGACCATTCGTCGATTCTCTTGTTTTCGCTTGGGCGACTGACGATCCTAGTCAGGCCAACGGAGCACGAAGGAAGGGGAGGCAGGGTCATGTTAGACGAGATCTATGCCGAAGTGGAAACGATGATGGCCAACGCTCTCGAAGCGCTGTTCCGAGATTTGACCGGCATTCGTACCGGCAGGGCCACGACTTCGCTGCTCGACGGCATTCGTGTCGACTACTACGGTTCAGCGACACCCCTGAACCAGTTGGCATCGATCACGGCGCCCGAGCCTCGACTGTTGATGATCAAGCCTTACGAGCAACCGTTGATCGGTGACATTGAGAAGGCGATTCTGGCGGACAAGTCGTTGGGGCTCAACCCCAGCAACGATGGGCAGGTCATCCGCCTGCCGATTCCTGAATTGACGGAAGAACGCAGGATCGAGATGACGAAGGTCGCTCGCGGCAGGGCAGAGGACGCGCGAGTTGCTGTGCGTCACGCTCGCCGTGAGGGGTTGGACCTGATCGATGTTGCCAAGAAGGATGGTGACATCTCGGAGGATGATGCTCGGCACAGTCACGATCACATCCAAGAGTTGACGGACAACAACACCAAGCGCATCGACGAGATCATCAAGCACAAAGAAGCGGAGATCATGGAAGTATAGACGCTCGATCGACCTGCCACTTCTTAGCTCATAACTGCTGATAGAAATAGGCGGCGCCCCAGAGGGTGCCGCCTATTGTCATTCCCGTGCTGTTGTCTATCTAGTCGAGACGGCGCTTGCTCCGTGGCGGCGTGTGCTGGGAGATCCGCCCCAGCAGGTCGTCCTCGAGATCCTCGCGGGTCTGCGGGAGCTGCTCGGGTTCGTCTTCTATGGGGGGGGGCTGCTCGGGCGCCTGGGAGGCGGCCTCGTCAAGGTGATGCCCCAGCACTGCGATCTTGTGTCGCTGCAGATGGGCCAAGTCCTCTATATTCTGCAGGTGGGCTTGCCGCTCGAGCAGACCCACATGCAGACCATCGACGAGGCCGATGGCGACGTCCAGGCGAGACCGGAGATCCTCCTCGTCGATTTCCGCCAATTCCTCAAAGCGCTCATCGACTTCCTGGCCCAAAAGTCGGCGCTGTCCTGCCAGAACCCGAAGGGCCAGCTTGTTCTGTCGTCGCCTCCGCATCTGCCAGAGTGTCAGCAGTGTCAGTGCGGCCCCGACAAGGGCGACGATGATGGGGATCATCCAGTACGAGGGAAGCGATGACACGGTAGATAGCCTAGTTGCGGACCATGTTGTCTGGGCCTAAGTTAGGCCAAGTTGCCGACTTTCCGCAATCCAGCCGAGTTTCCAAATCCAACAGGCCCAACCCGAGATCCGGGCGAAACCAGCCGTCGGATCGACCCTCCCATCGGCATCGAAGCACGGACGAATGAGTCAAGCCCAGGATCCAGCCGACCTGCAAGCTGAGATTGCCCGGTTGAAGGACGAAAACGAGAAGCTGCGTGCCAGCAATCGCCGCTGGATACGAATTGCCGGCACGGATTCTCTTACGAAGTTGCCCAACAAGGTCTTCTTCTCCACGGCTCTTCTGCCGCAGGCGATCAGTAAGCCAATGCCGATGGCCGGCCCCTGGGTTGTATCATGATCGCTCCTGACCGATTGGGCGAATACAATCAGAAGTTCGGGCGCACGGGCGGCGATGAGATCGTCAAGGGAGTTTCCGAGTTTCTCTCGGAGAACGTCGAGGAGGAAGAGAAACTCGTCCACATTGATGGCGCGAACTTTGTGTTGATTCTCCCTGAAGGCGATCTCAGCAAGGCCAAACGTCGTGGACTCACCCTACGGGCGCGCGTGTTGAATCGACAGTTTGAGTGCGGTGGCACCCAGATCTCACTGACGCTGAGTCTCGGTGTCGTGAGTCGCATGCCCTCTCCTGAGGGAGCCACGGTTGTGGTGAAAGATCTGGTGCATGAGTTCCTGTGACGGCTAGAAGCCGCCCTCAATCAAGCAAAACAAATGGGCGGGGATCGTCCCTGCGAGGATCCAGAGACCGAATTCTGAGTCAGCCGCTCGATCGATGGTCGACCGACCTTGACCCCACGAGATTCTCTTGTTCGTTGATCTGATCCGTTCCGCCCGGCCTCGTCACTGGGTGAAGAACGTCTTCGTTCTTGCTGCACCTCTGTTTTCCGGGCATCTGTTTCTGCAGCCTGATCTGACGCGCGCCCTGATCGCCCTGGGCCTTTTCATCGCAGTCAGTTCGGCCATCTATCTGATCAACGATATCACCGATCGTGAGCAGGATCGGCTTCACCCACTCAAAGCGTCGCGACCGATTGCCAGCGGTCGGTTGAGGCCCACCGTGGCCGGCTTCGTGGCGGGAATCCTGCTTCTGACATCCGTCGTAGCCGCTTATGGGTTGGCTCCGGGGTTCGCCTACATCCTCGGTGGATATGCGTTGATCCACTTGGCGTATTCGGTGTGGTTGAAGAAGCTCGTTCTGCTCGACGTGCTCGCCATTGCTGCGGGGTTCCTGCTCCGGGCGATTGGTGGTGCAGTGGCCGTGGATGTGGTGATCTCCACGTGGTTTGTGCTGTGCACGTTCACCCTCACTCTGCTGCTGGCCACCGTGAAACGTCGACAGGAACTGATTGAGTTGGGCGAGTCGGCCTCACAGCATCGCCACGCCCTTGAAGGGTACGACGTGGCCTATCTGGATCAGGTGGTCAGTATTCTGACGGCTGCCTCGATCGTCTGTTATGCGCTGTACGCTGTCGGTATCGGTGAATCCGCCTCTGCCCAAGGACACATGGAGTGGACGGTTCCCCTGGTTATCTACGGGATCCTCCGCTATCTCTATATCGTGCGTCGCCTAGATATCGGGGGCGATCCCACGGCCTTGCTTTGGCGAGATCGTCCATTGCAACTGACGGTACTGTTGTGGGGAGCACTGAGTTCGGGGCTGATCTACGCTGGGATATAGAAAAGCCGGCCCAACGAGCGTTGGACCGGCGATACAAATGGTGGAGCAGAAGGGGATCGAACCCTCGACCTCAGGCTTGCAAAGCCCGCGCTCTCCCAACTGAGCTACTGCCCCATCTCTCGGTGCGAGACGCCGCCGCGTCAATCAGAGTCGGCAGATCCCTCTGAGCTCTCTGCAGGTCCTTCGAAGCGCAGCAGGATGGTCGAGGCAATGAAGAGGCTGAAGAATGTGAAGCCGAACAGGTCAGCTCGCAGGTAGTCCCAAACTTCTCCGACGGCTGAAATCGTATAGCCGCCAAGGCAGATCAAGTAGAGGATGATACTGCCGAGCTGCACACGCTCGAGGAAGGCCTTGCTGCGGGCCCAGGCCATGTTCGTCTCCAACACGTAGATTTTGTGGCGTCTTTTCAGGTTCGAGGCGATGGATCGGAATCCGAACCTGAAAAAAGATCGGGTTTGCGAACCTGCAAAAAGACCAGGTCGACCTGAAGGATCCAAGCTAAGTACCTGAATTTGATCAAAGATAGATGCGGGTTTCAACAACGTCAATGTGAAGGATATCGTCGCATGAGCGAGGCAGTCGTCATCGCCGCGGTCCGCACCGCCATTGGCTCTTTTGGGGGCGCACTAAAAGAGATTCCAGCTGTCGATCTTGGCGCCACCGTCACTCGCGCTGCCCTCGGGCGAGCCGGCGTCGCTCCGGAGCGTGTGGATGAGGTCATCATGGGGATGATCTATCAGGCGGGCCTCGGGCCCAATCCCGCCAGGCAGGCGGCGGTCCGTGCCGATCTTCCTTACTCGGTTCCTGCCATGACGGTGAACAAGCTGTGTGGCTCGGGCCTGAAAGCCGTAGGACTGGCAGCCACAGCCATCCGCGCAGGGGAGGCCGAAGTGATCGTGGCCGGCGGGATGGAGAGCATGAGCCGTGCACCCTTCTCTCTGCCGGCGGCCCGGTGGGGTGGGCGGCTTGGACATGGGGAAATGGTGGACCTGATGATTATGGATGGTCTGTGGGACTGCTTCTACGACTGCCACATGGGGATCACCGCCGAGAATCTGGCAGAGGAATACAACGTCACGCGGCAGGAGCAAGATGCCTTCGCACTGCGCAGCCAGCATGCCCATGGGGCGGCAGTGGCTGACGGGCGGTTCGAGGCCGAAATCGTCCCCGTCGAAGTGCCTCAGCGCCGAGCCGATCCGGTGCAGTTCCAGGTAGACGAACATCCTCGTCCCGAAGCAGACGAGGAGGGCCTGGCTCGACTTAAGCCCGCCTTTAAGGACGACGGAACCGTCACCGCAGGGAATGCTTCGGGGATCAATGATGGGGCGGCGGCGTTGTTGGTGATGGAGGGGGAGGTTGCACAACGAGAAGGCATCAAACCACTTGCACGGATTGTCGACACGGTTTCCGTCGGTGTCGATCCCCGCATCATGGGAATCGGCCCGGCTCCGGCCATCAAGCGGCTGCTGGAGCGAAACAATCTGACGATGGGACAGATCGATTTGCTGGAAGTCAACGAGGCCTTCGCCGCCCAGAGTCTGGCTGTAGGGCTTTCGCTGGAGTGGGATCTTGCGAAGGTGAACGTCAATGGGGGGGCGATTGCCATGGGCCATCCCGTGGGAGCATCGGGAGCCCGGATCGCAGTCACATTGCTCTACGAGATGCAAAGACGTACGGCGAGGAGAGGGATCGCTGCACTGTGCATCGGCGGTGGTATGGGGATCGCGACACTCTTTGAAGCGATATAGAGACTGCCGCCGAATCGACGGCAGTCTCAAAGACTCAGGCGGCCAGTTCGAAGACCTCTGTGTCTGCCTCGTCCATCTCGGTATTGCTCTCGCCAACAAGCTCCGGCGTGTCTGCCGCAACGCTTTGGGACAGGACCTGCAGGTGTCGTACCTGGATCTCCACGAGGGAATGAGGATTCTCATCCTCATCCCGCCAACTGTGGCTGTGAAGTCTCCCACTGAGCAGTACCGGAGATCCCTTGGCCAACCGATCTGCAAGACGTTCCGCCTGTGCTTGCCAGACGACGAAATTGAAGAACGAGGCCTCCTCCTGCCAGTCTCCCTCTCGATCTCGGAAGGAGCGATTGACGGCGAGTCGGCCACTCAGGCGAGCGACGCCGCTTTCTGTCAGTCGGAACTCAGGATCCTGGACAAGTCTACCGGCGACGGTGATCTGATTGACTGCGGGCATTCGTAGCTCGGACATATGATCCTCCGGCTTTGGGGGAATAAGGTGGTGGCGAGTTGTGCCGAGGTGAGAACTCGCAGAGTTCGTGCCAAAGGATATGTGTGAAGGTTAATAGATTGTGTTGCAATAAGTTAAGGGTGTTGTCTTTGCTCTCGAGGAAAGTGGAGGGTGGCACCCGATGACCACAACGGTGCCACCGGGACGACCCACGTCAACGGGGCAACACTTCACGCCAGAACCGACGGCGGCCTTTCTATGGGAGCAGATTCGGTCGGTCATGCCACCGGTCCTTCCATCTGGTAAACGGCTGCGCGTCGTCGATCCGGCCGCCGGCGAAGGTGCGTTGCTGCGGCCCCTGAACGGGGTCCAAACCGATCTGGCGATTGGACTCGAGATCGACCCCGTCGTAGCAAAGCGTGGCCGCAGGGTGGGCGTCGAAGTGGGGGACGGTCTGCTCGACCATCAACTGCGTGCGGCCAGTTTCGATGTGGCCGTCGCCAATCCTCCTTTTGGCCGCGCATCCGATCTGCTCACGGAGGATCAGTGGCGGCAGCTGGGATCCCGTCGGGGCCCGTCGATCTGGGGGGAGTGGAGCGCCAACTCACGCCGCAGATTCGCTTCCCGGCCCCTGGAGCAACTCTTTGTTGAGCGCTGTCTTGAGCTGGTTTCCGTCGGGGGGTGGCTTGCGCTCATTCTTCCAGACGGATTGCTCGCCAATCGACGCTCTCAGGCGGCGCGCGATTGGATCCTGCAGCGCGCTCGGCCGGCGATGATCGTTGCACTACCCAGTGCGACCTTCCGAAGGCCTGGGCTCCATGCGATGGCACATCTGGTCCTGCTAAAACGGAAAACTACCGACCACGGTGCTCCCCAGGGCGACCCTTGTTGGCTCGTCCAGCGCCCTTCAGCTCGACTAGACCTTTCATCGTTGATGGCAACGATCTCGACAGATCTGCAGCAGGCACGGGATGGCCACAAGATCGAGGGGATCTCCAGCATCGATCCGGGCAGGCTACGCGGGAGTCGCTGGGATGCCGGCTACTGGCAGGGCCAGCAACAGGCCCATTGGTGGTCGCCCAAGATTCGAGACGCACCCCTGGGAGACTTTGTCGAGCATCTCACCTATGGTCCGATCGTGACGGGCAGCAAACCGACTCACGTCGTGGATGGCATCGTCTCTATCCGGCAAGGCGACTTCACTGGAACGGGCCTGCGACTGACCCAGGCGCTGCGGGTTGCCCTCCATGGGGATCACGATCCGCAGCGGAGTCGTGTACGCTGCCGTGACCTGTTGCTGCCACGTTCTGGCGCAGGTGCTCTTGGACGCAATCGAATCGGTGTATACCTACTAGAGGAAGAGGCGAACATCGGGTGTTTTGTCGATCGAATCCGACTTGCAGGGATCAATCCGTTCTACGTCTGGCTTTTTCTTCGAACCCAGCCCGGCTGGGGACAGATCAAGGCCGCCTTCAACGGCGTCGGCACGCCGAACATCAATTTCGAAGAGATCAGGTCGCTGCGGATACCGCAGCTTTCCCCCGAACGGCAGGACCACGTTGAGGCTGCATACAAGCAGCGGATACTCCCACTACACGTGGAGGAGAGGGCTGATGCGACCGAACAGGCGGTCGTAGAGTTTTCCGCCCTGATTCATGAGTTGGAGCAGTTGCTGATGGGAAAGCGTGGTTGAGAGATGGGAAGCGGGTTGATTACATTCGACAGACTGGCATTCGTCGGCTCTTTAGTGACCCCTCTTGCAGACGTTTCAGGCATCGCGTGACCACGAATCCATATGACCTCGGCGCAGAATACGGGAATCGTCTCGCCGGTGAGACCTCTCCGTATCTGCTGCAGCACGCGGCCAACCCCGTCGACTGGTTTCCCTGGGGGGAGGAGGCGCTGACCACGGCGCGGAATCAGGATCGACCGATTCTGCTGTCGATCGGCTACTCGGCCTGCCACTGGTGTCACGTGATGGAACGTGAGTCTTTTGAGAACGCAGACATCGCCACTCGGATGAATCAGCACTACGTCAATATCAAGGTTGACCGCGAGGAGCGGCCCGACCTCGACGAGATCTATATGGCAGCCGTTCAGGCGATGACGGGAAGTGGGGGGTGGCCGATGACCGTGTTCCTCACCCCTGACCTGCGGCCCTTCTATGGCGGCACCTATTTCCCGCCTGACGATCGTTACGGCCGGCCGGGATTTGGTCGGGTTCTGGAGTCTGTTGCCAATCACTACTCCACCCAACGCAGCCAGGTTGAAACCCAGGCCCAACGACTGACAGATTTCCTCGAGCAGAATTCCGACCCTCTTGTGGCGGGGGGGACACTCGACGGCAGCCTGTTGACCGAAGCGCCGCGCCAGTTGGCAACCAATTACGACAGCGTGTATGGCGGCTTCGGCACGGGACCCAAGTTCCCTAACACTGACAGTCTTGCGCTGCTGTTGCGCATCTGGCACGACACAGGCGACGCCGAGTCTCTCGAGATGGTGACACACACGCTTCGGTGCATGATTCGTGGTGGGATCTACGATCACCTGGGCGGAGGATTCCATCGATACAGTGTCGACGAGAAGTGGCTGGGGCCACATTTCGAGAAGATGCTCTACGACAATGCACTGCTTGTTCCCTTGCTGCTCGACGCGCACGTTGCCACTGCAGATCGTGAATTTCGACGCATCGCCCTGCAGACGCTCGACTACGTGCTGCGGGAGATGTCCCATCCTGAAGGCGGATTCTACTCGACACAGGACGCGGACTCAGAAGGGGTGGAAGGGAAATTTTTTGTGTGGACACCCGACGAGATCGAGGATGTGCTCGACGACGATCGCGCATCTGCCGATTCGGCGGTTCACCTCGTATGTCGCTATTTCGATGTCACGCCCCACGGGAATTTCGAGGATGGTCAGAGCATCCTGCACATCGATACCGACCTGGAAACGGTTGCAGCCGAGGCCGCGGTTTCCATCGACCACCTGCGAGAGACGATCGAGCGCAGTCGCCATGCCCTGTGGGAAGCGAGGCAGCGCCGGATCGCCCCGGATCGTGATGAAAAGATCGTCGTGGCCTGGAATGGACTCATGTGCACCGCCATGGTCCGTGGTTACCAGATCAGCGGAGATTCACGATACCTGGACGTTGCCGTCAAGACCATGGGTAGACTCCTGGATCACTTCGTTGTCGATGGTGTTCTGCGTCACGGTGGTCTCGGCGCTGACGTAGGGACGCAGCCCGCATTTCAAGACGATGTGGCCGCCGTCATGGCGGCCTGTATCGATCTGTATGAGGCAACGTTCGACGTAGCATGGATGAACCACGCTCAAACGCTGGCGACACAGATGCTGGACGCCTTCTGGGACGCGGAGGGGCACGGATTCTACTACGTTCGAGATGGATGCGAGGATGTGCTGGTGCGCAGCAAGAATCCTTTTGACGGCGCCACGCCTTCCGGCAACGCGATGGCCGTCGACGCGTTGCTTCGCCTTGGTGCTTTGACGGGAGACCGTGATCTGGTGCAGCGTGCCGAAGAAACCCTCGCTCTCTACGCGACGGCCATGAAGCAGTCACCCAACGCGTGCCCGCGAATGATGGCCGCACTGCATCGCTATCTGCGTGGTGATGTCGAGATCGCCGTCGTCGGTGACCCTGCTCAGCGTGGGACGTATCTACAGAGCATCCACGCTTACTACATCCCACACCGGATCCTTGCGGGCACTGAGGTCGCACAAGAGGACCCCGCGAGTCAGATCACGTCTCCTCTGCTGCAGGGCCGTCGACAGATCCCAGCCGTCTTTGTGTGCCAGCGGCAGATCTGTAGTGCGCCCCTGACCACGACGGCCGACGTCCATCAGGCGTTGGCCCACATTGCCCGAGATTACGCCGCATGAGCGAACGGACGGCAGGCGGCCGCAGCCAGGAACAAGCTCTGATCGGACGACTCCAACAGGCGCCAGTGTTTCAGCACCTGGCAGGACGTTATCTGCAGGTGCTGCGAAGGATCGCGCGTCCAAGAACGCTTGCCTCGGGTGCAACGGTCATCGAGGCCGGAGATGCAGGCCCTGGCCTGTTTATCCTGCTGAAGGGAACGTGGGCGGTGGGCGACAGTTCGGACCACGTGCTCGAACCCATCAGCACAGCCGGCGAGATTGCGGAACTGACCGAAGCGCCCCAGGCTCTAAGGATCGGTGCCGTGGAAGACAGCTTTGCCCTACACATACCTCACGACGTGTTGTCGGCACTTTTCTCTCGAGATGCAGATCTGCATCAGCGTCTTTGCCGTAATGCCATCATGGATTTGTCACAGCGACTGGTGGCATCGAACTCCAGACTCGATCGCCTTGGTGAGGAGCGGGCAACACTCGAAACGGATCTGGCCGCCATCGAGATGGAGTTGAATGATGCCCGTATGTTGCAGAGCATGCGTGTTTAACTTCGATGTCGACCGACAGTGAAAGACGCCTCTACCATGTGAAGGAGTCGGTGCAGTTTCGCCCACTCGTCGAGGGGGGCGATGAATCTGCCTATGTGCAGACTGCGGCGTTGAATCTGGCTCGGCTCGCAAGCCTGGCCCAGTTGTGCAGAGACCTCGCCGCTGTGAATGCCGAACCGATTCTGTTACCCGGTGCGTCGTTGCTGCGCCTCTACTCCGACGTAGGGTGCAGGTCGATGGAAGACATGGATCTACTGATTCGTGCAGACCGGCGCGCGCAGGTTGCCGACACGTTGGCGGCCCAGGGGTGGCGCTCGCCACCACGTCATCCCGACCTGTTCGTGCGCGCCGATGGGTTCACCCTCGATCTGCATACGGATCTGCTGAACGGCGAGCGCCTCACTCACCGACGAGGAGCCGGTTGGATCGAGCCAGGTGATGCGTGGGCGAGGTGTTGCCGCCGAGAGGTGGCGGGGTTCGAGTTTCTGACGTTGGCAGAGGGGGACGAAATCCTCGTCACAGCCGCACACGCGCTGCGGCACAGCTACCGTAGACTCACCTGGCTCGTCGATTTCGTTCTCCAACTGCGCGCTACACATCTCTCTGCAGAAGAGCTCTGGGTTCAGGCGCGGGCGGTCCAACTTCATCACAGTCTCGCCTATGCACTGGAATTGGTGGACGAATCACGGGTTTCACTCCCATCTTGGATAGCAGGATGGTCCGAAGAGTATTCCGTGAACCGTAGGGTCGATTTGATTCTTCGCTGGATCCATCGTCACCGGCACGAAACAGTCGGTGGTGAGTTGCTCGGATGCTGGACCGGAACCCGCGGCCTAGATCGCCTACGATTGCTGAGCGAATTCGTGTTTCCACGACAGGATGTTCTTTTGCAGGTGTATCCCCGACTGCCTTCCACTCTGGCTCCCCTCGTCTATNCCCNGCGACTGTTGCAGATCGTCGGGCGCAGTGTGAGTGAACTGACCCACGTCGCCCGATGGCGCTGAGGAGAATCATGAGTCACTTGATCCATACAAGCCGCATGAGCAGGGGATGGTGCTGGCTCTGGGTTGCGACCGTCATCGGCTGTGGATCCACCGCGCCTCCCGTCACCGACGTGGTCCAAGCTCCTGCCCCACAGGAGCGGGAGTTTCCCATGGATCCGGCGCGACGGTCCTTTACAGAGCGACTGGGGTTCCCGGAGTACATCATCGGCGTCGGAGACGTGCTGGAACTGACCCTCCGCGATCTCAGCCTGACCCGAGAAGAAGTGACCGTCCGTCCCGACGGCAATGTGTCCTTCTCTCTGCTGGAGAATGTTTCGGCAGGTGGGCGAACACCCACCGAACTCGACGAGGCCCTGACGACGGCCCTGGCTCAGTTCCTGAGGTCGCCGAAGATCGATGTGCGGGTCACCGAGTACAACAGCAAGATGGTGTCCCTCCTCGGCGCGATTTCGGTCACCGAGCGGTCCAGTTCGCAGATGGGACAGGGACGATACCCCCTGAAGGGGAAGACGACACTTCTCGACCTGATCCTCAATGCAGGCGGGGCGACACCCGATGCGCAGTTGGACAATGTGACCCTCGTTCGAGACGGCTCGTCCTACAAGATCGACCTGCAAAAGGTTCTGCGAACCGGAGATCCTCGGGAAAACGCGGTCCTGCAGGGTGGGGACATCGTCATCGTCCAGGGGGCGAGCTTGCGCAGCAAGAAGGTGATCGTGCTCGGAGAGGTCGCCAATCCGAGTGTGTACATGTTCCCAGAAGATGCACGGGTGATAGAAGCTCTGAGCCAGGCGGGCGGTCTGACCGACGACGCGGTTCGCAATGACATCCGGTTGATTCGCGTGGAAGATGGAGAGCCGCGGATGTATGGCATCAACTTCGAGCGTCTCGCCACTCGCGGCGACTATCGACAGAACGTGCCTTTGCGTAACGACGATATCATTTTCGTGCCTCGCAGCTTCCTCGGCGACGTGAACGACGTCATCACGCGCATCGAACCCTTGCTGACGGTGTTGCTGCTGCCCGCCAGCTATCGGGATCTCTACACGACCGGTGGCGGCCTGCGGGTCGATACGGGTGAACCCGACTCGGGCATCGACTTCACACGCACTTTGCCCGGCACTGCCAAACCTGCGGGGAATGGGGATGACGAGAATGAGTGACTCGAGGCCTGTCGCCTCGATCCTCGACGCCGTCGGATCTACGCCCTGCCTGCCGCTGAGAAGGATTGCTCCTGCGTCGGCACGATTGTTTGGCAAGCTCGAATCGCTGAATCCAGCCGGAAGCGTGAAGGATCGCATCGGCGTTTCGATGATTCGGGCCGCCATCGAAGCAGGCTCGTTGCGCAAGGGAATGACGATCGTCGAGCCCACCAGCGGCAACACGGGGATCGCTCTGGCCATGGCGGCGGCGGCCATGGGATTTCCGCTGTTGCTCACGATGCCCTCCCACATGAGCCATGAGCGGGTAGCCGTCATGGCCGCCTACGGCGCTCGAATCATCCTCACGCCCGCTGAGCAGGACATGGACGGGGCGATCCGTCGTGCACATGAGATCGTTGCGGAGGATCCAGAGAGTCACTTCATGCCGCAGCAGTTCGACAATGCGGCCAATCCCGATGTCCACCGTCGCACCACAGGTCCAGAGATCCTCGAGGCCGTCGGCGCCTCGTCCTTCGATGCCTTCGTTGCCGGCGTCGGCACGGGCGGAACGATCACCGGTGTCGGGCAAGTCCTGCGTCGCCAACACCCTGAGACCAGGATCGTGGCAGTTGAGCCTTCGGCCTCTGCCGTATTGTCCGGCGGTCCAGCCGGAGTCCACGGGATTCAGGGGATCGGAGCGGGCTTCGTGCCTCACGTCCTGGATCGTCAACTGATCGACGAGGTCATGACGATCGACGAAGAAGAGGCCTTCGCCATGACTCGCCGGCTGGCGCGCGAGGAAGGTCTGCTCGTCGGCCCGTCGGCGGGAGCGAATGTGGCGTCGTCGTTACGTTTGATCGAGCGGGATGGACTTACAGGTACGGTGGTCACGATCCTCTGCGACACGGGCTTTCGCTACTTCAGCGTCGATGGGTTCATCGACGATCCAACGGCCAGCTGAGCTGGCTAACGCATCTGCAGCCCCTTGCGCATCAGTCGTCCTTCCGGCGTGTCCACAACAAACACGTAGACCCCCGTGGCCACTGTGTGGCCATCGCGATCGCGACCGTCCCAGCGAACCACCAGTCGCCGACCTGCCTGCACAGCGGGCATTAGGGGCACAGATCCTACGCGCTGTCCCAGTACGTTGTAGACGAACAGATGGGCCGTCCCGGGGCCACCGGCGATGAGCTCAAGCTGTACTTCAGGATTAAAGGGATTCGGGTAGAGCGCTGAGAGCGCCCACGTCGTCGGTTGTGTCGTATCCTCGACGATGACTGTTTCCACATCGGGCGACTCGACCACGGCGATCCCGCGCGGGCCACCTGCGGCCTGATAGACACCCAGGATCTGGGTTGTGCCCGTGTCGATGACGTGAATTTCGTCTGAGCTGGCGGACGTCACGTAGAGTCGTTCACCATCTGGCGACAACGACAACCCGCGGGGGTCGTTGCCAACGCCGACTTGGTCGATGATCGCACCCGACGACGCTTCGAGTACAAGCAGTAGACCGTCAAGGTGTGCCGTCAGGAACAACAGGTCACGCGTCGGGTGGGCCAGGACCGCGAAGGTTCCCTGGACACCAAGGTCCACAGTGGACACGGCACGGGTCTCATCATCTACCCTGCCCAGAAGACCCGAGTTGAAGCTCGACACATAGATGGTCGCGCCATCACCGCTTCGCGACAACGCGCGAGGCGACGTGGGACCTTGAAGGCGGTCCACAACTCGACCCGCGTCGAAAATGATGACCTCGTCCGCGCGAAGATCCGTGACATAGATATGACCGCTGGCGCCCGTGGTCACGCCATAGGGGCCGGCCGTGCTCTCGCTGATGATCCAGCTGGCGACGACGGCAAGTTCCTGTGTGTCTATGGCTGTGAGTCGTCCCACGTCTGAATTTGTTACATAGAGCGTGGTCCCATCTGCAGAGATCGTCATGTCGAGGGGGGCTGTTGCGACCGGAATTCGGGCGATGACGCGGAACGTTGCGCGTTCGACCACGACCACTTGAGATGCGGTCAGGTCGGCCACAAACACACGATTCCCGTCCAGGGAGGACACGATCTGAATCGGATCCTCACCGACGCTGATTCGCGAGACCTCCCGATCATTTCCGGTGTCGAAGATGCGGACGGCACCCGCACTGCGCATCACGGCGAAGGCGAGGGGGGCGCCTGTGAGGGACACGACATCGAAGTCGACCCATGTCGTTTGGCCCGGGAAGTAGGTGACACGTCCCTCAGTTCCCGTCGCCGCAACCCGATAGCGAATCTGACTGCCCACCGGTTGCCCTGGAATCTCGATAGCGTACGACTGCGCACCATTCGGTTGCATGGGAACCGACAGGTCCTCAATCTGACCACCGGCTTCGATCTGCATTGTCAGCAGAATCTGCTCGACATCTGTCGCCTGGATCTCGACGCGATAGGGCCCCGCTGTATCCGGCGTATTGGAAGGGTGAGCGATGGAGGTGACCGATGGATATCCGGGCAGGGCCAATCCCGTCACAAAATCGATCCCGCGGAGGTTGCGCAGCGCGCCGGCAGGTAGGGTGATCACCTGCGCCAGCCCCTCCTCGGTGACATTGTCGAAGAACTCCTTCTGAATGTCCGTGGCCAGATTCGTGAAGATCCCGCCGAAGTTCTCCTCCGTGATACCGTGGCTGAAGGGTTCGATGCGAACCGTGTAATCGCCCGGAGCCAGGCCCCGCAGGGTGAAGGTTCCCGGCGACTCACGCCCGTGTTCGGCACCCGACAACGTGCTGATCAGGGATCCATCTACGCTCTGTGCCACGACATGAGCGCCGAAGACGGGGTCACCTGAGGCGTCGGTGACGATCCCGGAAATGGTCCCACTGGAACGGGTGTGGTCAGACGTTGGATAGAGCGTGCTGATGCCAGCGATGTCGTCAGCGGCAAGCGAGGAAGCCGCGCCCGGTGTGCCTGAGTAGAAGGGGTTCATCGACGGCTGCGTCACCGCCGATCCGGCCAGAGGCGTATGATTGAGGCCGAAGAAGTGACCGATTTCGTGGACGGTGACATCGAGAAGGTCGATCTGATCGCCCACGGGTTCGATGGCGAAAGTGAAGTCGCGGCCATTGTAGATGATATCCGCATCTGTAATCGCACCGGTGGCGACATCGGAGTTCAGCCGTGTGACGGCGATGACGCCTGAGCCGGCCGGTGCGGACAGGGTGCGACCCGTCTCATCGAAGATGATCACGTTGCGTCGATCCCGGCGATTGGCTGTGGCCCCGGTTTCGATGCCTCCACTCTCGAAGACGATTCGCGACGTAGGGACCTCAGTCCACACCTCGAAAGCCGCGTGGATGGCAGCAAAGGCGGCCTGTGACGGCATGTCATCCGATCCGGCGGCGCTCAGGATGTAGCGGACCGTGTCTGTCGTCCACCTTAGTCCGACCGGACCATCATCGCCCTCGTAGGTCTGGATGAGGAATCCATTGCTCTGTGCACTCATGGTCAACACGAGTAAGGCCGCCGCCAGTGATCGCAATCGGAAGCGCATCAGCGGGGCCCGGCGGGAAGGCCGACAGTGAGATCGATTCTCTCAAGCAGGTCTGTCAGTAGATGAGTACCGGTTGCCGCGACGGGTTTCCGGGTGCCCAGATCGAGACGCTGCATGCCATTTAACGACTGGATCGCCCGGGCAGGACGGCCCGCCTCCCGGACAACCTGGAACTTTGCCTGTCCCAAGCCGATCGGCCAGTGGCAACCCGCCTCATCGGCCGTCGACAGGAAGAGAATCACCTCTTCCCCCTCATGAAAACGGGGCATGCCGGAGATTTCGAAACGACGGCCTTCGGCGACACCCCCAGGTAGCAGGACGTCGATCGTGTCGGGCCAACCCTCGCTTGGTGTCTCCGTCACACGGGTCTTCATCACCCGCGTGAGCGCGAGTCGGATCTTCGTGACGGGTGTCTGCTCATCGACGACCGAGTGTGACCGGTCTACGATGACGCCCTGATAGATGTAGGAGGCCCGCTCGCTGAGTTGCTCAACGTCCAGATACTCCACGGTCGAAGCTCTCGCGGTCCCCGCACAGGTGATCAACAACAGGAAAAACCACGACAGACGCCGCGGGTACTGATCCAACATGGTCAGATCCAATCGATCTCGGGTTTGCGCACAGTGGCTCTTAGACGTCGCAGGATGTGTTTTCGTTGCACAAAATCTAGCGAATGAGCGATTCCACGATCACGTCGTGAAGCCGTGGTCGAAAGGCGAGAAACCGTTCGTTCTGCCTTGTCGGATGCACTCGGTTGGTCAGCAAGACGACGTAGATCTCCTGCACGGGATCGATCCAGATCGACGTGCCGGTGAAACCTGTGTGGCCAAAGGCGCGCTCACTGAATTTGTCGCCACCGGGGCACCCCTGGTGGGCCGTATCCCATCCGAGGGCGCGCGTCGAACCCTCGACGATCTGCTGTTGCCGTGTGAATTCTGCCAGGCCCCGGCCAGTTATGGGGCCCGTGTCGGTCGGTGTCAGTAGCAGACGGGCAACGTGCTCGAGATCGGGCAGGGGAGCAAACAGACCCGCGTGGCCCGCTACACCATCGAGCAGAAAGGCGTTCTCGTCGTGCACCTGGCCACTGACCACTCGTCCACGCCATGGGCAGTTCTCAGTGGCCGCACAATCGTCTGGTTGCACTCGCGGTTCGCTGGCCGTCACTGGAAGAAATCCGGTGGAGGACATCTGGGCGGGAGAATACAGATGGCGACAACACAACTCGTCGAGTCGAAGCGTTCCGTCTAGACGCTCGAGCAGGTCACCCACCAGAATGGGTCCAATATCGCTGTAGAGGGAAGCCTCTGCTGGCCCGGCCTTCATCGGGGCGTGCACAAAGTGCTCCATCGCATCCCGTCGAGTCGAAGGCTCCGTGACCTTGTTTGCGGAGAGTTGATCGCGCAACCTCAGTCCTGATGGCAGTCCTGCTGCATGAGCCAGCAGGAGTCTGATACTGAGGCCCGCCTTGTCTGGGGGGTAATAACCGGGGAGAAGTGATTCGAGCGGGGCATCGATGTCCAGTCCTTCTTGCCACCGGACCATCGTCAACCAGGTTGTGGCCAGGACTTTCGTCAACGACGCCAGGTCGAAGTGCGTGTCCATAGACATGGCTCGCCGGGTGGGCTCAAGGGCCGCAGATCCCAGTACACACCGTTGGGACTCACCACGGGCACGACCAAAGGACAGGCAGATTCCGGGGACGACACCCGCATCGATCGCTTCCTGGCACATGGTCGTTACGCCGTCCAGATCGCTCACATTTTCTCCCTCAAGTTGAGCCGCTACGCTCGTTGACACTCCCTTAGCGCCTTGTTACATTCGCTTTAAAATAGGGAGATCCGTCGAATTGTTAGAACGCTGTTGTATGCAAATCGGCGACCTGGCCGAACGCGCTGGCGTGTCCACGCGCACGATCCGCTATTATGAAGAGCTCGGTATTCTCGGGCCCGAAGAGCGGTCGGATGGCGGGTTCCGGCGATACTGCGACGATCAACTTCGGCGTCTGCAGATGATCCAGGGACTCAAGAGTCTTGGATTCGAACTCGAACAGATTCGGCAACTGTTTACGTTGCGGAATGAGACCGAGACCGGCGGTCAGTTAGCCCATCAAATGATCGACATCCTGCGAGGTCAGCAGGAGGCGATCGACAGTAAGATCCAGCAATATGTCGAGTTGCGCGAGCGGACGACCCGAGGCATCGCGGTTCTTCAGGACTGTCAGTCCTGTGACATTCGTGTCTTCGAACGAGATTGTCACAACTGCGAAGTATACCAACGCCACGAGGAAGTGCCTGATCTCGTGGAATGTGCTATCTTTGGGCAATAGTGATTAGGCACCTCAGAAACGACGAATACAGATTCTATGTCAGATACCGTAGAGACCAGTCAGATGGTCACAGTCTCCGACGAGGCGGCAGAGAAGATTCGTCTTCTCAATGAAGCCGAAGGGGGCGGTGATCAACGTGGATTGCGCATGGCCGTCATCGGTGGAGGTTGTTCCGGGTTCTCCTACAAACTCGAGTTCGCCGAGGGCCCGATAGAGATGGACATGGTCATCGAATCGAATGGTGTTCGGATCTTCGTCGACCCGAAGTCCAGTCTCTATCTGAATGGTGTGACCCTCGCCTTTGAAGACGGGCTCATGGGTTCGGGTTTTCAGGTCGTGAATCCGAATGCCAGAACGACCTGTGGCTGCGGCGAGTCCTTCAGCATCTGAGCCTTCACGTCGTCTGCCCGACGATCGTTCCGGCGGCTCGCTTCCCATATACCTAGATCATCTTGCCACAACCCCTCTGGATGCGCGCGTCCTGGAGGCGATGATCCCGTTCTACACCACGGATTTCGGCAACCCGTCCTCGGCCCATCCCTTCGGTTGGCGCGCGAAACAAGCCACCGAAGCGTCTCGCAGCGAAGTGGCCTCTCTCATCGGTGCTTCACCGAGAGAGATCGTGTTCACGTCTGGGGCGACGGAGGCGAACAATCTCGCGCTACGGGGGCTCTTGGAGCGCGTGTCCGACCCCCACAACAGAGGCCACCTGATCACGGGCGTGACGGAGCATCCAGCGGTGCTCGATGTGTGCGATACCCTCGAATTACAAGGGGTCGACGTCACGCGTCTGCCCGTCGACGCGCACGGTCAGATCGACGCCGGTCAGTTGCGAGACAGTCTGAGGCCTGACACGTTTCTCGTGTCCCTCATGGCCGCCAACAACGAAATCGGGACGCTCCATCCCCTCGCCGAGATCGGCTCGATCCTGAGCGATCACCCCGCCTTGTGGCACTGCGACGCGGCTCAGGCAGCAGGCAAGATTCCGATCGATGTGAAAGCGCTGGGCATCGACCTGCTGTCGATCTCAGCACACAAGCTGTATGGCCCCAAGGGGCAGGGGGCCCTTTATGTCTCTCGCCGCCGTCCCGCGATTCGGTTGGCCCCCCTGCAAGAGGGGGGAGGGCAGGAACGAGGAATCCGGTCGGGCACGCTGAATGTGCCAGGCATTGTCGGACTTGGAACCGCCTGCGAGTTGGCCGCTTCTGAGATGCAGGGCGAAGCCGAACGTCTGCAAAGGCTTCGTGATCGACTCGTCTCCCATCTCACGACGAACCTGCCGCAACTGCGCATCAATGGCCACCCAGAGCAGAGACTCCCGGGCTGCGTCAGCATCTGCTTTGACGGGGTGGATGGTCGCGATCTGCTGCTTCAACTGCAGCAGGATGTGGCGCTATCCGCCGGCGCGGCGTGCGCGTCGGGTCACGCCGGGCCATCCCATGTGTTGGCGTCGGTCGGCCTCAGCGACGAGCAGGCTGCATCGACGCTGCGATTCGGGCTGGGACGGGGAACCACGACACAGCAGATCGATACGGTGGCCGAGAGGGTTGTGGAGGTATGCACCCGTGTATCGGCTCTTGCGAGTTGAGTTTTCGTCTATAGCTTCACCAGTTGCTAAACCATCAAACGGATTCGCTGCAAGACAGCAAGATAGGAGAGTGTGGCATGGCTCTGACATCGAGCCAGTTGCTTGATCAGGTAAAACAGTCGATCGATGAGGTCACTGCAGATCAGGTCAAGCGTGGACTACAGGCCGGAAAGATCCAACACATCGTCGACGTGCGCGAGCGCGACGAAGTCATGGATGGATATATCCCCGGCGCGCATCTGATCCCGCGAGGATTCCTCGAACTGAACATCGAAGACGATGTCACGGTGGATCGTGAAGTTCCCATTGTGCTGTACTGTGCCGGTGGCAATCGTTCGGCGTTGGCCGCGCGTGACCTGGTCG
>PATE01000083.1 GCA_002712305.1 Gemmatimonadota bacterium
GATCCCTTTTTCGCGAGGCGCCACAACCGACACCTGAAAACACTGAGACACGAGGGCTCGCGCCATCTCCAGCACGAACGCGCCGAACAAATCGCCGCGGAATCGCGGAAATCCTGTGGTCAGAATGCAGACGTGCATCGCAATGATCTACTTGCTCTCTTCCATGTCATAGAGCATGGCAAAAAGCAGAAACTGCAACCCCATCAAGACCATCAGCGCGCACACCACCGCTCGTGGTCCACTCACGCCCACTCCCTCGACCTGCTGATAGACAAGGTACCCGCCGAACACGGTTCCGATCGGGAGAAAGAGGAGACCAAACAGGTAAAAGAAGAGCAGTGGATGGAAGTCACGAACGAGATACCGGAAGAGAATTCGCCAGAAGAAATCGCGGATCAGCATGGGCGTCACCTTCAGCGCATATCGAAGTCCCTTGATCTGTGACTGCCTCTCTCCTTCCAGATAGATCGCTCGCCTGGGCACGTCGACGACCCGAAGACCGTACGCATTGAGACGAACGAGGAAGTCCATGGGATAGCCATATCCCTTCCACGCCGAATCCCAGTCCACAAGATCGATGGCACGTCGCGTGATGGCCGTAAAGCCATCGACAACATCGAAAATCTTGTAGTATCCACTTGCC
The DNA here is from genome assembly GCA_002712305.1 of Gemmatimonadota bacterium. GTDB lineage: Bacteria > Latescibacterota > UBA2968 > UBA8231 > UBA8231 > UBA12574. The sequence goes on from PATE01000083.1 coordinate 644, forward strand.
ATCTTGGTCATGAAGGAGATCAGCGCATTGGGCAGCATCCGAGACCAAGGCATGTCGTCGAGGCCGTCATCGGGCATGAGAAAGCGATTGCCTTTGCTGTAGTCGGCCTTTCCATCGATCAATGGATCCAACAGCGCCGGTATCTGCTCCATCGGCATTTGATGATCTCCACCGGTGACGACACAAAGGTCACACTGATCTTCACTGGCCCGTCGATACCCGGTGATAATGCCCTGCCCGACGCCTTGATTCGTTGCGTGGTCGACAAGGACGATCCGAGGATCCCCGACAGCCTTCTGCCGAACGACATCCGCTGTGGAGTCGGTGCTGCAATCATTGACGACGTAGACGACATCGATGATCTCGGGCACTGCATCCAGCGTGGGCCCGATCAGCCGTTCCTCGTTGTAGGCAGGAATGGTCAGTCCCACTTTGTTGTCTCGATACACGCGGCTCTCCGTTGCCTCTCAGTCGAGGGAATCCAACTCGATGGCGATACCGCCGCCTTGCAGCGATCGTGTCGCCGCCTCGAGAACTCTGACAACCCTCAGACCGTTGCGACCGTCGGTGAGAGGACGTCTCCCCTCCACGACGCTCTGCACGAAATGATTGCACTCCCGTTTCAACGGCTCAGAAAAATCGATCTTGGGGATCAATACATCCCCCGCTCTTTGTGTCAGTTGGAACTTTCCGAAGGAATCGAACTCCCCGAGTGAATCGTCCAGTTGCTCCCGATCTATGCCTTTGTCGAACAGTTGAATCTTGCCTTCGGTACTAGCGTCATCGTATACGACCATCTTCCGGCTTCCCACGACCGTCATGCGACGAACCTTTCCCGGGTCGAGCCAACTCACGTGGATGTGGACGGCCACGCCGCCCTCGAATTCCAGATCCAAATACACCACGTCTTCGACGCCGGCCTGCAGATACGTATAACCTCTGGCAGCAACCCGAAGGGGCTCTCTCTTGAGCCAGCGCATGGCGATCGAGATGTCATGTGGTGCGAGGTTCCAGAGCGCATTCACGTCCTGCCGCACGACACCGAGATTCAAACGCTGTGAATAGATGTAGTACACCTGCCCCAACTCGCGGGCCTCGATCAGATCTTCCACGTATTCGACAGCGGCGTTGAACTCGAACGTATGACCCACCATGAGCTGAACATTTTGACCATCCGCCTCTTCGATGAGGCGTTCGCACTCTCTGGACGTTCGAGCGAGCGGCTTCTCAACGAAAACGCTGCGTCCCGATTCCAGGATGCGCAGAGCCAGTTCGTAGTGGGTATCCGCTGGCGTGGCCACCACAACCGCGTCGATCGCGCTATTCTTCAACACATCGTCGACGGAGGCGGTAAGATCAACGCCCGGATACTGGCGCCCGATGTTGGCTCGCCGAGACTCGTCACGGTCACAGAGCATGCGCAGATCGCAGTCGGGGGTCGATGCCAGATTGCGCACGAGATTCGGGCCCCAATAGCCCACGCCGATCACTGCTGTGCCTATTCCCATTGCCTCAACTCTCTCACCGCCGGGTGGCGACTACGATCACCCCGCGGCCCCAGGGCCAGCGAGAAAACAGTTCGTCAAATCGGAGGACTCCTGCCACTGCCTCTACGAGGGCAGGATTGCGTGCTGCACGCGTATCTGACCGCCCCTCACGCTCTTGCGGGGTCATAGCCGCCGTTCGCCGAAGCCATGGGCCAAACAGCATCGAGTGATAGATCCGGCCGAAGGGAAATCCCCACACGCGCACGTCGTCGATCTCGAAACCAGCCTCACGAAACAGGTCGGCAAACTCATCCCGACCGTATCTCTTCACGTGACCGGCCCAGTCATCTGCCTCGTCCCAGAGCCCCTGATTCAGCGGCACACTCGCCACACATGGAGCCCCTGGCTTCAACACGCGAGCAAGTTCGGCGATCGCCGCCACATCGCCGCCATCTTCCAAAGACACGTGTTCGATCACCTCTCCACACACAGCTCCATCGAATGCAGCATCCTCAAAGGGCAGAGAAGTGACCGACCCCTGATGGACGCTGATACGGCTCTCATTGCCGTATCGCGCGATCTTGCGCCGCACCATGGCGACAAAATCCGTAGATCTCTCGAGGGCATCCACGCGGAACCCGCACTTAGCCAGTTCGAGAGCGAGACTCCCTGAACCGCAGCCGGCGTCCAGCACACGACCATCACTGAGGCGAGGCTCGAAAAGACGCATGAGCAGGCGCTCACGGAACAGGTGAACGGGGCCCCTGATCTCGGTCTCCCCCCAGGGCGTGGGCTGGATCGTCTGTTCAGTCATGCGGCATCCTCAAGTTGTGCAAGCAAGTGGCGCCCGATCGCCGCCGGTGATCCCTGTGCGACAAAGACCGCATGACCCGAATCACTGAGACGAGCCGCGAGAGCCGGGTCTGCTTGAAGTCGACGAATCGCCGACGCCAGGGCCAGAGCGTCGCCTGCGGGGCATAGCAGGGCCGTCTCGCCATCGGTGAGCATCTCTCGAATCGCCGGCGAATCGCGCGTGATGACGGGGCGTCCCACAGCAAGGGCGTCGAAGACCTTGTAGGGAATCACGCGAGCCGCCTTCTGTGTTGTGCCAAACACGCCAAGGCAGACGTGTGCGCTACTGATATGCTCACACAGTTGCGCCGTGGACTGCCAGTCGCTGATGAAACGAATTCGAGCACGGGACCGATGGGCCCGGTTTTGCAGTTCATTGAGCTGCCCCCCGGAGCCGATGAGTGTGAAGTCGATCTCTTCATCCTGCAGCTCGATAGCGGCATCGATGATCGTGTCGATTCCGTGCAGGGGGACATAGGTACCGAAGAACAGAACCCGAAGGGGCTGATCGGGGATTCGAGCGGGCAATGGACGTACCTGGAATTGTCCATCGTCTTCGCCTACGAAGGAACGCACGAATCGTTGGCGGTCGATGTCGAAGAGCTCGGCGTAGTGGTCTCCGTGCTGATCTGTATCGACCAGGACGATGTCCGCCGCGCGGAATGCGGTCCGATCCAACCAGCGCAATACCCGCGCCGTCAGGGACCCCTGCTTCGCTTCCCCGCGATCGCTGACAGCCGTGTCGGACAGCGAAATGAAGGAGATCAGCACAATCCGTCGTCGCCGGCCGATCAACCAGCGAGCCAGGATGATGTCGACATATCCGGGGTAGCCGATCAGGACCCAGTCGTGGGCAGGTGCCCGAGCGTATTTCGTGCTCAACGAGATCAACCCCGCGAGCATCCGACCCGCTGTCTTCAACAACCGTCCGAGTGTGGCACGGGCGAACAACTCGTGAACGAAGCGTCCCCACACTTCGGCGCGACACTCGATGACGGTGACACCCGCTTGCCTCAGCCCATCGCGCAGTACACGATTGACCGGATACCCCTCTGCAGTCGTATAGGAACCAAAGAGACAGACCGTCATTCATCCCACCTGCCGTCACCCATCGGCGGGCGCCTCCTCGGTCCGTTCGAACCGCAACTGGGCGATCTGCTCAGCCAGCAGGCCCATCATAAAAATGACGACGGACGTCGTGAACAGCAGCATCGACATGTTGGTGAAGCGATGTTCGGTCTGGAAGGTGTATCCGTAGTAGCCCAACCCCATGAGGAAGAGATACACGCTGACGGGCAGGAAGATCTTCATCGGTGCAAAGAGCATGCAGATCTTGGCGATCACCATCAGAAACTTCGTGCCATCCGAGAAGAGCCGAATCTTACTCTTCCCCGTTCGTTTCGCGGCTTCGATCGGTTGGTAGAGCACACTGTGCCCCGCGCGCATCAGGCACAGAGTGATGGTCGTTGGATAGGAGAAGCCATTCGGCAAGAGGCCGGCGAAACGCCGGGCCACGTCTCGACGGATGGCGCGAAAGCCAGAGGTGAGGTCGTGGATGCGTCGACCTGTGACATACGAAGCAAGGGCGTTGTACAGACCGTTGGCCAGGCTTCGGTGGAGACCGGCCTGGGATCCCCTGCCGCGGGCACCGACGACCATATCGTAGCGACTGCAGGCGCGCAGAAACTCCGGCACCTGACCGGGATCGTGCTGTCCATCGGCGTCCATGAAAACGAGCACGCGCCCGCGGGCATGCCGGATCCCCGTCTTGACGGCGGCACCGTTGCCGATGTTGTAGGGGTGCTGCACGACGCGAATGTCGCCCCCGGCACTGCGAGCTTGCTGTGCCGTGTCATCGGAGGAGCCGTCGTCGATGACCAGAATCTCGTAGCGCTCTCTGAGGGAATCCTCCTCATCAAGCCTCTGGCGCAGCGCGCCCACGACTCGGGCGATGGCCCCCTCTTCGTTGTAGGCCGGCAGGATCACGCTCAATTCAAGCGGGGACGCTACCATCTCTCCCCCTGCGCGATGGACAGCATTCGCGCGACTTGGCGGGTTGCCTTGCGAGTCTGAAGCAGTGGCACGTCAGTCGGAGGCGGAACGCTCGTCAGATGCGGCGAACAGTGGTAAGTCACGGCGCAGTTGTGCCTCGAGTCGCTGATGGCAGGCCGCACAAACGCTGATGAGATGCTCGAGCTTGTTCGCCTCCACATTGCTGTGAAAGCGACGGTAAGGAATCCGGTGATGGACATGCAGCTTGCGTCCCATCTCAGCTTCCGAGACTCCACACTCCTGACAGCGACATTCATCGCGATAACGGGCCTCCCGGGCCTGGATCTGCCAATTCCCCCCTCGTCGGTGCCGAGAACGTTTCCGATCGAGGCGGACGGCAAACGATTCTTCGGTCCGAGCCCAGGCCTGACGACAGGTGACATTGCAGAACTGTAGTGCCATGCCAGTGTCCTGCAGCCACGCGGACAGACTCACCGCGGTCCCGCAATGGGCACAACGGACAGACTGTCGCTGGGCATCGGACTGCGTTGAAGATGCCTCAGCTCCTGTCAAAGACAGATTGAGCTGGGCAGCGCCACCCGATTCCTGCTCCATAAAGCCCCCATTGCCGGTTGCCGCCAGCCAAAAGGGTACTTGGAGTGATTCAGATTTGGGGATACAACCAGAGGACCCGGGCGTTAGCTATGCGAAATACGCAACCCGGGGGGAGGGGGTGATCCGGTGTCCATTGGGGGACCGATCACGCGCCAATATACTGGAAAAGCTGAAGATATGTCAAGATGACAAGTGCCCATTCGGCGCTATAAACCGCCGTCTTTGAGGACCAGATCCACGTCGAACGTATCTCGGATCGTCAGTGCCTGCGCCACGACGGCGACTCGCCGCGGGCGGCCATCACCGGGGCTGATGAGTTGGGCGACGGCAAGGCCGTCCTGAGTCTGACTCTCGGCGGTGATCTCCCCCGCCGTCGTCGCGAATCGAACGATGGTCCCATCCTTCACAGGGTTGATGCCTTGAAGAACCGTCGCCCACACTTCGGCCGTGGCCGACGAATCCTCCGCTGACAACTGCGTGGGATAAGCCGAAATGTCCACTGTAAGGGTCGATTCCTCACTATCGGTGGGCGCGACGGAAAAGGCGCACCCCGACAGCAGGAAAGGCATGGCGATGAGGAAACAGGTCAGACGCATGATGGTTACCGATAGTCCGCGTAGGCGAATTGGGGCGGGACCCAAGAGAAATGCTGCGACATGTTGTCGAGAAGATTGAACACCAGATCGTCCAGGGCTCCCTCGTGAACCTGCTGAATCTCCGCGGCTGACCGAGCGACCGTGATGTCACGACGATCTGCCGGAATCAGGCGAACGCGCTTGCGCAGACGCCCCTCTCCTTCGATCAACTGCGACAGGGCTTCCATTTCGATCTTGGCAGGCGACGAAAACCACATCACACGATAACGCAGGCCGACCTTCACCTCTGTTTCAGGCACTTCGAACAGATAGGGTACCCGCAGACCGGCGAAACGATTCTCCTTGTAGTGGGTCAAGGCGCCGGAGATGATGACGTCCAATCCCAACTTGCGTGCGATATCGCTCAACTGCTGTGGCCTCAAAGGCCCGTGTTGGGGTATTCCGGAATAGCGCGCCAGGTCAACAACTTCCAGACTGTCATGCGGATCCAACTCGTGACGCAATCGTTCAACGATGCGCTCACCTGCCGAATACTCCTCAAATCCACCAAACTCCACGATCGCCAGTCGAAGCACCGAATCGGGCTCGTAGATCCTCTTCGGCGCAGCAGGTGGCACGTAGGCCGTCGAGCGAGAAACGAACCTTCGCCGTGGACTCAGAAAGCCGTGGGTCCTGACGCCGAAGGTGAATTGCGATGGAGTTGGGTGATCGAGAAAGCCGATCTCCTGGTTGAATTCGAGCTCGATGCCGCGGAACATCTGAATTCTGGCGCCGAACTTCAGGATATTGGCCGCCCGTGACTGTGCCCCCAGTGCGACGCGTGCCTGATACTCACTGTTGAAGCTCACCCAGCGACTCGAACGTCCAATCTCGACACCGATGCCGTACACCAGTTGCGTCTCAACCGCCACATTGCCGGGCCTGAACAGACCCCCGTTCGCGTAGAAGGATACCTTCCGGAAGTGGACGTCGAGAAGGGCGTTGAGACCTATGTCGAGCCCGCCACTACTGAACTGCCTGATTCCACCGATGCTGTCGAGTGCGTGTTCACCCTTGTAGCCAAGGGGCAATCCCAGCAGAAGTTGGGAGGCTATATGTGTTCCGGCACGGATGCGACCGGGTCTTGCCCACTTGATGCCCAACACCGGATCGCCCGAACCATACTTGTTCAGACCACCGGCTCCGTCCATGAGAAATGGCAAGACCATGGTGATATCCATGGCATCGCTGAATCCGTATCCGAATCCGTAGTAACCGGTATAGATCGTCCCATTGCCGAGGTCGGGACTGACAATCGTCGCCGATCGATTCTGCGCACGAAGACGAAATCGTCCCTTGCCCAGCGGCTCAGCACTGGCGACCAGATCCAATCCCTGGCCTCCGGGAATCGTGATTGCCGAGTTCGTGGGTAGTTGCAGGAGCGCCAGATCCTGAGCCCCTGCCTCGGCGGCGAACCAAAGACTCACCAGCAGCAGCAATAACCTCAGGCTGTGCCCGATATGTCTTGTGAGTCTCACCACGTATCCTAGTTCGTCGTCGACTGCAATTCGACGGCCAGATCGCCGATTGCCTGCAGCAGCTGACCCGCATCCTTGAAGCGGAAGTCCTGGTTCACGAGCCGTACCTGAGCAGCAGCATTGTTGGGATCTGCGCGATCGACGNNACTGTAGCGGCCAAGCTGGAANAAAGCCTCCGCCAGCATGAGTCTCAGATGACGCTCGTCGACGTTGTCGTGTCCGAGAAGTCGCCCCGCATCATCCACACGAGTAGCGGAGTTGTAGTCGGGATCGGTTTCGAGAGCCTGGGACGAGAACCGCGCCACATCGTTGAACTCGCTCTGGGCGAGCGCGACACCTGCCCACCCTGCCCACGCATCGGCATTCTGCCGATCCAAGGCCGTGGCCTGCGCAAATGCCTGTTCCGCGGCTGCCAGATTCTGCAGTTGAAAGAAGGACCAGCCGATCCCGGACTGCGCTTCTGATTTCACAGGATCCTTCACCCTATCTACGCCCTCCAGGGCGTCGGCCTGCTCGAGGGTTTTGGTGAAGAACTCGATGGCACCTTCGTACTCCGCTGTGTTGTATTTGTTCCAGTCGCTGGGCAATCGATCCCGGAGTCGGGCTTCTCGCTTCTCGATCTCACCGGGGCCGACACCTGTGCCGCCGCCGCAAGCGGTCAGCGCCAATAGACCCGCCACCACAAGGACGGCTGCGATCCGTGATGTTTTCATGCTCTCCATGCTCTGCTCCTAGGCTCTATCTGAGTAACCATCGTGGTCACCTGAGCAATTCTACCATCAACCCGCTTCTCACCGGGCCTACTTAACCAAGGTCATGGGACGCGTCTGCTGATCCCCTGAAGGCGTCACGGTGAGACGGTAGAAATACGTCCCACTGCCGACGGACAGCCCTTCGGCGTTGCGACCGTCCCATACGACGTGATGGACGCCGGGCTGTACGTTCCCATCGAGCAAGAGACGTACCTGCTGCCCCACGGTGTTGTAGATCACCAGACGAACCGTCGATCCACCTGGTGCAAGAGCCGCCGGTGGCACAAGGAACGGAATCGTCGTCTCAGGGTTGAAGGGATTGGGGAAATTCTCTCCCAGTTGGACATGTCGAGGTAGAATCTGATCGACATCGACCTGAAGAGTGTGGGATGTTTCGTTCTGTGCCCGATCTCGAGCAGTGATCTCGATTCGTCCGCCACCCAGTCGAGGTCCGAAGAAGCGCTCGGAAGTCAGTTCCCAACTCACCAGACTGCCCTCCATCGTGATAGGCAGCAACTCTCCGTCGAGGCGAGCCTCGATGGACTGCTGGTCCAGGCCTGCACCATAGTCTGTGATGTGTGCCGTCAGTCGACCTGAGTCGGTTCTGACGTCGGCCACCTGGGGTGCCGTTAAATCAGCGGCGAGCAGAAAACGGCCAAACCGACTGATTTCAGTCACAGCCACACCTGTGGCAGCTTGATTCATCTGGCCGATCCACGCCCACTGACCATCCGTCGTCGATCGATACACCCCGACCCCTCCCGACATCCCCTCGACGGAAACAAAGGCGGGCGTCGACAGATCGATCCCCGCGGGAAGCAGGTCGAATTCGAGGACAGGGATCAGTCCATTCTGAGAGCCTTCGGTAGACAGGCCGACAACTCTGGCCGCCCCCCCAGGATCTGGAGGTCGACTCTGAAGAGTCACCGTCGTGGGCGGCCCCTCGGAACTTCCCATCCCTGCAGAGACGTCGACCGGGCCATGTCGCAAGGCCAACGGCTTGTTGGATGAGAGTCGGCCTACTGCCACTGAGGCGACAGCATTCACACTTGATCCCAGTACGGTCAACGCCGTAGTGCGGAAGGACACAGTCCCTGTCGCATCCTTGTGAACCTTGAAGGCTCCGGCCCAGATCAGTACACCACGTGCCGAGAGGTCTTCTTCTACCTGGCGCACGGCGACGGTCGTATCGCCTTCGAAGTTGACCACAACCGTTGGACTCGACGCGAGTTCTGTACGAGCGATGACAAAGAAGTTGAGATACTGCGGATTGATCGGGTTCGGTACGATCTGCAACTCGAGCGTGGATTCATTGATCGGCTCGACGACGCTGACGATGATATCGCCCGTCGCGATGAATCCACCTCCCAGGTCTACGCGCACCAACAGCGTGTCGGCGCCCAGGCTGTTTCCCAGGGCTGCCACACGCAACACGTGCGGCGGCGTTAGATCGATAACCGGGGCCGTCAGGCGTTGCCCGGAGACAGACCAGTTGGTCGTGGCTGGCGATACCCCTTGAGGCAGAAAGTCATTGAGCACGATCGACGAGTCCACATCCCCAGCCTGCAATGCGAGATTGGGGAATGACTCCAGAGCCGTTGCCGCCAGATCGGGATCCTGAGAGATGATCCTGACCGTATCTCGGCCACTGACATTCAGTGCCGTGTCCCTCGCGACAAAGACGACCTCCGTCTCTGTAATGTCTCCAGACAGGGCGAGCACCGAACTGTCGTCGTTGATCCGGATGAGGATCGCCCCCTCACCTCCACCGATGTCGGAAAAGGCCCACTGCATCACCGAATCGGGATGGGCTTCTCGATCGAAGATGAAGTCATTGAGAACAATGCTCTGAGAGGACTGGCCGGCGATGAAGATAATGTCAGGCAGAGAGCGCAGATCGAGCCGCTCACTTTCACCGAAGTATCGCACTGTCGTGGTGGCGACTTCTGTACGACCCAGCGAGTCAATGGCGGTGATGCGTATGGTATCGGTTCCAGAGTTTTCGCTGAAGACACTCAGATCCTGCCGGAACCCATCTTCCACGCTTGCATCGGTTTTGCGCTGAATGATCGCGGCGCCTCGACTCCCCTGATTTGAAACTTCAAAACGGATCGACGCCTTGGAGACCGAAGGCGAAACCAGCAGATGGTTGAGCAGATCGAGAACGGTCACCAGTTCGCCGACCGGCGCCTCGACGCTCGGCAGCGGCGTCAGCGAAAAGGAACCACCGGCACCCACGCCACCGCTGCGAATCGTGACCAGCATCGTATCCTGTGCAACGATCCCACTCGGATCCTGCACGCGGAAGATGATCGACTCTGAACCAAAGTCGGAGTTCTGATCTACGAGAAAGGTGACCACGTGGGTCAGCGGATCGATGGAGACACGCAGATTGTCTTCGTTGAATGTGCTCAGCACACTCCAGTCCATCTGTACGTCGGCGTTGTTGTCGTCGTAGTAGTATTCGTCCAGATCGATGGAGCGATCTTCCTCACCCTGGTCCAGAATCACTTCGGGAATACCGCCCACCACCGGGCGTCCATCCGACACGTATACCCTGAGAACGAGTTGATCTGATTGATCCGTCGGATCTGACACGGTGAGCGAGATCTCTTCGTACCCGACGAAATCCTGAGCGGCGATGACTGTCAGCGCGCGCTCGGCGTCGATGCCGAGGGCACTGGTCGTGACGCCTGGAATCGACCAGGCCAGTTCGGAGTCGAAGTTGTCGGGATCCTCGACGAACTCGTCAAGCATCACGCCGTCTGATCCATTGCGCGGTAGATCAATCTTGATCGCCGCAAACACCTTCGGCGGCAGTGCCTCGGCGGACGTGAAAAACAGGGTGACCGAGTCGTTGAGATTCTCAGGATCCAGGGGATCCTGCACAGAGAAACGGACCCGTCCCGTGCCCGCGAAGGTGGGGTCGCCTTCGACGGTGATCATCAGATCGCCAGCGACGCGGCTCGTGTCGGCACGGAAACGTTCGCTTGGATCGTCCTGCCAGGTCAGGATCAACTCGTCGAGCGGTGTGTCCGGATCTTCTACGAATTCATCCCACCGATACGTTTTTGTGCCCCCGCGACTGATGCGCGGATTGAGCTCATCGTCGCCCGACAGGAGAAACTTCGGCCGATCCGGAACTTCCTCGACGAGGACAATGACACGCAGTGAGTCCTCCGCCGCTTGCAGATCTCGAACACGAACCAGCAGCGAATCCACACCACCAAAATTGGAGGCAGACCACACGAGCAGTTCGTGGGTCACATCATCATCCGTTCCACGAACATTGGCATCCGTCACGGACGCCGAATAACTCGTCACCGCGTAGACCAGTTCCAGGTCGGGATCGGTTACGTCCGGATCTATGACAATGTCGTCCAGGTCGCGACCCCGGAATGCTCTGCGCACGTCAGGGTTCAGTGTGCCTCTCGGATAGACAAAGCGATCCTCCCTGATCATCACCGTATCGCGCTTCACCCCCAGGGAATCTTCCAGCAGATCGAAGAGGGGCGGATTGTTGACGATGATATCCGAGACTTCCGTCACCGTAAGCGGTGGTCGCCCGGCGATGCGCGGCGGTTCCGTGGCCGTCCAGATGATTCGCTGACTGCCCCGCCACCCTTCCACCGGCACGATCACGACGCGGTTGCCATCAGGACGGATCTCGATGCTCAGACTCTCGGGCGCCGCAGGTTCAAAGCTCCAGGTAATGTCGTTGATGGAGGCCAGCGTATTCAGGACATAGTCGTCGAGAGAACCGATCTGAATGCTGTCCGATTGACCCGGCGTCAGGATGACATCAGGAATATCTCGCAACTCGATGCCGGTAACGGTGATCTCCATGCCCTGCACAGTACGGTAGCGGGCCTCAGAAATGCCGTCGGCAAGGACCAGCCGAGTCTCTCGAATCGGATTGTCATCGATATCGAGGGCACCATTGTCGATGGGCTTGAGACACAGCAGTGTGAAGGTGGCGATCACCCCGCTTCCGGTGCGTTCCCGATCGCCGCCGAGTCCGATCACTGCTCCATAGTCGAGTTGCTGACCATTGAGCTGCGCCGCCACCGGATCTGACTCTGGCAGGAGCAGATTGGACACCTCGACGCCGCCGGCGAACAGTGGACCTTGTTGGAAAGGTTGGATGCCGACATTGCCGGCCAAGCCAAAATCACGAACCTCAAAAAATTCGCGGTCAGGCATAGAGATGAAGAAACTGCTACCCGCTGATGAGACCCCCTGCAAGTCGGCAAAGACCTCGATCTGCACGCTCTGGCCCACCTGGGCCTCGATGCGAGACTTCCCCGTACCTGCTTCTCGGAGGCGTATGGTCTGGGCGTCTGCCTGACTCATCCAGCCGACGAGCAGGGTCAGTGCGAGAAATATGGCGCTCTGATGGTGTTTCACGATTCCTTCGTCCACCGTGGCCCGCGATTGCCGAATCACCCGGGCATCGGGTCAGTTTTGAGCACGGAACTCCAAAGGAACTACCTGCAAATCGCGTGCCCACCCTGAACCACTGATCCATCGTCTGCGGGTGAGCCGGCTGAGGCCATGCAACTGCAGCATAACTCCCTCTCTCCCAGGTATATATGACGCCCAAACCCCTACCATGGTTCCAAGGATCAGACCCATAGAGCACTTTGGTCAAGCTTTTGTTGTTGAAGGAAAACCATTCCCCTTCTGAAGCGATCGACACCAACGACAAAGGCGCCGCGAACAGAGTTCGCGGCGCCCTCATCATTTTTCTGCATCAGGTGTTTGGTGCATCTCCAGGGGCCGCGGAGCAGGCCGCCAGAGACGAACCATTCACATGACCAGTTGTTTGACCGTATTGGTCATTTGACCAACGTCATCTTCCGGATCTGGTTGAAATCACCGGCTTCCAGGTTGTAGAAGTAAACACCTGAAGCAACCGAGCGACCCACCTGATCCTGACCGTCCCACTCCAAAGCATAGGTCCCAGCCTTCATCCGATTGTCGACCAGCGTGCGGACCGTCTGGCCCAGCTGGTTGTAGATGCGCAACTGCACGTCCCGAGCTGTCGGGATGCCGAAGCGAATCTCCGTCGACGGGTTGAAGGGGTTCGGGTAGTTCTGTTGCAGGACTGCCACGGAGGGCAACGCCGGCACCTTCTCTACCGTCATCGGGACACCGAAGTGGGCACTGTTCACCACCACACCGTTGGCGATCTCGATGACACCCGGCTCGTCCACCAAAGCCATGAAGCGGACGGTTGCGAGGTCACCATCGCCACTGGCAGACCAGTCGGAGCCGATGCGACCAGAGGCCACCTCGACAACGCCTGTCTCAAAGCGGTGGAAGAAGAGCGAGCCTGCGCCGTTTCCGTCGAAGACGTCACCCTGTGCGATCGCCTGATCAGCGGCAAGAGGCTTGACCTTCTCGGGGTCATACGTCAGCTGCAACCCGAAGGCGGCAACATCGGTCATGTCCTCGAGACGGGCTGTGACCTCAAACACCCGACCTGGCCACCAGGCCTCGACCTCTTCGATCCCTTCGATTTTGGCAATCGCTGAGGTGTTGTCGCCACCACTGGTGATCATCTTGAACACCGGCGGAGCGCCAAATCCGTCATTGCCAAAGTTCTTCGTCACGAAGCCGAGGTCGATGGAGTTGACCACACCATCGTTGTTGACATCGGCGTCCCTGACGTATCCAGGATCGGAGGTGGTCTCGTTCCAGACGCTGAAGATCAAGTTGGCGTCGGCGATATCGACCTGGTTGTCATTCGTCGCGTCACCACCCCGGAGTGCACCGAGAGGTGTCGCGGGCGAAAGATCACCCAGAGCGTCAGTGCCGAAGGTCGGCGAAATCGCCTGCGTCAACCCGTTGAACAGCGTCAACGTGTCGCTACGGCCTGTTATGTAACCCGGAGCTTTCACCGTGATCTCGTAGACTCCCGGTGGGATCTGGGTCAGTGTGAACGTGCCGAAGGCGTCCGTATTGACGTTCACCGAGTCTTCGAGTGTGCTGTCGGGATCACCACTGAACACCGGGCTGATGTCGTTCGCCGTGATGTAGTCCTGGTCGGTGATGTCCTGCGTCGACCCGATCAGACGCAAGTGCGCGTCCATGACGTCGGTGTAGTCGGAACGGCCCTCCAGTGGCACAGTGACGATCAGGCGGGCCCTCGGAGTGAGGATCACCTTACCTTCCCGAGCTGGTGCTGCAATCTCGCTTGTGCCACGATAGAAAGCGGCCTTGCGACCAGGCTCCACGCTCCACTGCAACACTGTGTCGAGCGGTGCTCCGCCCGAATAGTTGTTGACGAGGAGCTTGAAGCTGGCCACGACCTGTGAACTGTCGAATGGCGATGCCACGCGACCCACGAGCTCTCCTTGGAGCGAGAATTCGACGAAGTTGAGCTTCAACCACTGAGCGTCACCCGTTGTGGTGTCGTTCTGTGCGATTGTGCTCGGCGTCTGGAACGCACCGTTGGAGTCCTGGAAGACCTGGAAACCATTGGCGGCGTTGTCGTCGATGTCGAGGACCGTGAAGTGATTGCGTGGCACGTTCAGGTGATACGCCATCTGATCGACAGCCGTTCCCTGAGAGTTCGCCAGCAACTGGATCTCGAGCGTATCACCGGAACTGGCGACCAATGAGCTCGGGCTCAACTCGATACTGTAGAGCGGATCTGTTCCTTCAATGCGCAGGGCGCCAGGGGACTTCGACAACACGGCGCTCTGCGACCTGGAACCCAAACCAGAGGCGACGGAGTCGACCTGGCCATTCACATACACCGGTTTGGCACCGTGCGTCGTGAAGGGATCCATACTACCGGCGATGAAGATGTCGAATTCCGTCGGCGTACCGCTGATGGCGAAAGACGTCGTCTTCGTATCCCAGTTGAAGGAATTTTCACCACTCTCGCGCAGCGTTGTCACGTGCGTGCTAGCAGTATCCGTTCCAGTGATGCTGTTGATCAGGATCACGTCATCGGCGCCAGACTGACCTCTCATGTGCGTCTCGAGCTGCGTCAGGGCGGTGTACTTACCCTTCGGCGCTGCATAGAGACGCAGATAGGCGTCGTCGGTACCGGTTCCATCATCGATCAGGAACGCATCCCACTCGAGTTTGACCACGTCACCGTTGATG
>PATE01000084.1 GCA_002712305.1 Gemmatimonadota bacterium
GCGCTGCTGAGCATTCGATTCTCCACGACATGCGGCGTCGATGAGTTTGGGCAAGACGTATCTGCTGTAGAGCCCCATGATCAGATCAGCCCCTCAACGATGGGATGCAGGCGCTGTGCAATCCGCGCGTGACCCAGTTCGTTGGGATGCAGACCATCGCCGCTCAGTCCATCCGAATCTTCCACGCCCAACAGTTCCTCCCCTCGACCAGCAAAACAGACCCATCCGTCGCTGCAAGTGCTTCGACCGACTCGCGTACGACGGCTCGCGTGTGCTGGGAAAGGTGCCGATAGTCGTCACCCACCTCCTTCGATGAGAAAATCGGCGTCATACAGATGAGGGGAGCGCCGGTATGCACCGATCGCAGATGTTTCAGCATGGCCAGATAGGCATCAGCCGACTGCAAGCCATATGACTTGCCCAGATCGAGCAGATAACAGCAGGCCTCGACCTGGCCAACCCGTTCCACGACCTGGCCCTCCGCCTTGCCGGCGCCACCGAAGCCCAGGTTGACGACCTCCATGTCCAGTGACCGGCCGAGGATGGACGAATACCCCATACCCGGACGCCCCGCGCCGATCCCCTGCGCCACAGACGATCCGTACACCACCAGCACGCCGCTGATGGCGTGCGGCTTGTGAGGAGCAATCTCAGCATCGTCATCGACGCTGTATGCGGTGATCTGCACTTCGTGTCGCATGGGCAGCAAAGCTGCGAGAATCGCCACACTCCACGTGGACTGCGACCGCCTACCTGTCTGCAAACTATTGGTCAGCATCTGATCCTTCCTTTGCCACCTTCCACTCGCACGGCGTCGTCGTCGACAGGATATAGAAACTCGAGTCGCTCCAGGATCGGACGACTGGTGGGCAGAGCATCCACCTGCAGATACTGCGCCCCGAAGTCGACCGCATCCCGCGCACGCTTGCTCACCAGACTTCGATAGACACCCCGTCCGCGGTACTCGGGCAACACGCATCCACCCCACAAACTGCAGAAGACACTGTCGGCCATGAAGACGCCGCGTGCGCCTCCGACGGGTTTTCGTCCTCATAGGCGACGTAGACCCCGATCGAGTCTGGCTCTGTGCGCATCGTCTCGGCCGTTCGCGTCCCGCTGCCGCCAGGCCATATCTGCGAACTGACGGAATGATAGTCCTGCAACTGGTCGGGGTCCGTCAGGCGTTCTACCCGAAATGCGGGTGCCGCGTGGCCCAGCACAGTATCGACGGATGCCACCACGACGGCCTCCGGGGGACCGATCTCGAATCCTGCGTGCCGCAGTCGCTCCACCAGAACAGGGGGCGAATCGTGGGAATAGGTTTTCCACTCGAAATCGTGCCCTAACTCGGTGAAGAACTCGATCTCACGAACGATGACATCAGCCAGAGCGTCGGCCGTATGCGATGAATAGGCGATCGTGCTCTGTTGGCTGTAGCGACCAACGTGGCGCACCACCGATCCTGCCGTCTGCAGGATCACGCCCGGAACTCAAGGCGACGACGGTCATTGTCGAATTGCTGCAGGATCTCTGCCAGGTCCATACCGTCGTCTATGAGGTCAGGAGTCTCAGGCACTTCTCGGCGAGCACCTCTTCAGAGGTGATACGGCTCACGTCGATCGATGGCAACCCGAAGTTTTGGACGGTATCTCGATGACCGTCGGATCGGCGAGGAGCCAGATAGCGGAGACCGATTCGAGATCAAGCGTCGCGACCAGTTCGGGTAGCAAAGCCGAACCCACCAGGATCAGTCCGCCTGTCGAAACATCCTTCGCCTGTCCGGTCACGATGGGAAGCACGAGAGGCCACACATTGTCCGTGTAGTGACGCAGCACATCGTCCATCAACTCCTCCACCGACAGAGACAGGTAGTGGCTGGCCACATGTTCGGGCACTTGGCCGCCCGGTTCCTGTGCCCACGGACGCCCCGGGTGCCGTGCAAGTTTGTCCGTCGACCTGTACTGCCATTCAAGTTGCGATGCCAGCGCCTGTGCAAGCGTCGACTTTCCCGCGTGGGATGTGCCGCCAATGAGATGAACTCTGAATCTCGTCTCATCCACAACTCCTAGTCGCTTCTCTCGTAGACACGACAGCGGGATCGGAAACCCCTTTGAGCGAAACTGCGCTCACCGAGAAGCCGCCAGCCGCGCTCGACAACACCTTCGAGAGCGTCGAGAGATCGATGGTCCTGGGTCAGCACGACGAACTTTCCTCCACGCCGACAGATCCGATGGGCTTCGGCGAAGGTATCCCGGTAGAGGGAGATGTTTGGCTCGCGCGTCCCAATGCTCTGGCCCCAGGGCAGATCCGCGCACAACCGGTCAAAACTCGCCTCTGCAAAGGGCAGCGCCCTTGTGTCGGCCCTCAATAGCTTGATGCGATCACGGAGACCAGCGGCTGTCGAGTTGTGCTTCGATGCGTCCAGAGCCTGCGGAATGTTGTCGACCCCGACCATAATTTTGGCTCGTCCCCACTTGAGTCGTTCGATCAGGATCGACCCGCTGCCGCACATGAGATTGAGGAAACGATCACCCGGCGCCGGACGGGACAACTCCACCAGAGCTGCGGCAACGGTCCCGCTGAGACTTCCCCGATAATTCACCTTCCGCCACGCACGGGTCCCGAGGGGTCGAGCGCCGACGCGGCTCAACACTTCCCATCCGGTCTCGCCGGGCCGCAAGGCCAACACGAGATCTCCCGTGTCGTTAGCAAAAGGCAGGGACAGTTTCTCGGCGATCTGTGAACCGAGTCGCTGCATGGTCGGCGAATCCGAACCCGCTGCGTCCAGGCGAAGGCCGGTGAATTTTTCAGCCGGAGTCACTTCCATCACGGTTTTCAGGTCGCTAACGATGGCGGCCAGATGTTCCGGCGACAGCAGGGTCCGAGGCCGGGCGACGCGGAAGTCTCTGCGCAGAGACAATACGTGGCACAGACGCAGGGACAACAAGGCTCGTGAACGACCACCGAAGACGAAGTGGCATTCGCCACCCTTCGAGTGCGGAACATGGGTGACGTGATCCTTGAAACGCCGATCGAGTTCGCCTTTGAGCAGGTCTTCGAGCCCAGGTAAGGCCGTGCCAACCCAGAGATTGGGCGTACCACCAGAAGGGGCACTGCGTTTTGGGCGCCCCTTGTGTTGACCTGACTTCGTCGAGCGTCGCAAGGTCGGGCGCTTCTTCGAGGCTCGAGAGTTGGAGGGCGGGCCGGTTTGGCGCCGGCTGGGTAGTCGCTTCGCCATTGAGCTCAGTTGTCGGTTGGGGGCAGATCCAACGCTTTCGTCATGCCGGGCCCCTTTCGAGATGTTCGAGCACACAGCGGCCACGGGGGGACAGCTCGTATCCCACTTTGAGGCTCTTGGTCAGACCGAACTCTTTCAGTCGACGTACCCGCGGCTTGAATCGATCGGTTGGCAATCCAAATTCGTCAGCAAGATCCGGAGCACGGCGACCGGGCCAGCGATGGATGAGTCGCAGAACATCGATGGCCCATTTCAGCCGACGGAGTCGTTGATCGAGCGCGACGAGTTCTTCAGGGGTCGGCTGCTGCTGGGCCAGCGCGGCACGAGGATCTTCACCGGACAGACACAGGGAGATCCGAAATACGGTTCCCTGTCGTCCGCTTAGTCCTTCGAGCAACTCAGAGCGCGACGCGTAGCCCGCGCGACGACTGTCGTCGTCGGTGATCTTCTGACGAGTTGTGGCCTCGATCGACTCGATGGCGAGCACACCGATCGCCGTGCGCAGCGTGCCTCCCTGCTTGACGGTCGGACGCTTCCAGCATCGGAAGGCCAGGTCTATGTCGCCCGAAGCGATGCCCTGCAACACGGCTTTCTTGATCAGCATGTGGATCTCATTTAGTGGCTACGCTTGGGGCTTGGTCCACGTGGGTGCCACCAGCGTCATGCCGAAGTGCTTGGCCAGGATCGCGGTGTATCTGTCTTCTTCAACCGGTATTTCCACGGTCTTACGGTCTACGTGCTTTAAGGTGTTTCCGGCCAACGTGATTCGACCCGTCTCCGTCGCCCGAGTACAGACTCGTTTTCGCACAAATGCGGAATCCGGCGCATGCTGCTGCCACTGGCATCGATCGGCGAACCGGTCCCAATCCTGGGGTGCTGAATTCAGTTTCAACATCTTCGTCCACTTGCCAGGCTCCATCTGGCGGGAGATCTCGAAGAAGCCTTCGGCCTCTTCGATCTTGAATCGTGATCGACCGTCGGTCTGTTCGTCCCGGCGATCAAGATCTAGCGGTACCAGGGTGCTGTCGCCGAATCCGATGTCGACCCACCAACGTACGCCATCGAGACGAACGAGAGCGCACTGATGATCGAAGGGAGCACCGGGGCCACCGATCACAACACGACCCTCCAGGCGATCGATATCGTATCCCAGAGCCTTGAGGCACTGGTAGAAACACTCGTTGAGTTCGTAGCAGAAACCGCCGCGATCACCCACAACGATCTTGAGGTAGATGGCCGTGTGATCGAGTAGAATCGGTCGACCCAGATGAATGTCCAGATTCTCGAAGGGAAACGACAGAAGTGCCTGACGCTGCAGCCGTTGTAGCGTCTCCAGGGTGGGCTCTGCGTCAGTCACACCGAGGCGAGCCAACAGGGCAAGCCAGTCGATCATCGACGCAGCAACCAGCGGATGCGTCGAAATGACAGGACGTGGTGGAGGCCCACCGTGGCCGCGTACCCCACAGCCAGATCACCGCGCCCCGTGTCCACCATCGCCCACGTGGCAAAGCCGAAGACACCCAGTTCCACGCCGAGTCTCGCCCAGCCGGGAACCGTGACAGCCCCCTTGCCTCCTCGACTGGGGTCATTGGGAACGGTGAAGGTCCCCCAGGCACCGGCAGCCGCCGCGGGGACGCCAACCAGTAGACCGTATCGGGCGGCACCGTCGGCTTGATCCAACCCCCAGACACCGAGCGAAGTCAGGGCCGCCAATTCCAGACCTAATCTCAGTGCAAGATTGGCGGGGTGCATGCGAGGTGGTAACCCAGAGACCACATTCGCCACATAGAGTTGAATCTGAGAGACCAGTTGATCTGCCATGGTCGAAGCGTCGGCCACATCAAAGCTCAATTCGTGGCTCGCTCCACCGGCTGCGGCCGCGTCGCTTGCCTCCAGCTTCAACCGCGCCGTCGACGCATCGAACTCTAACTCGCCCTGCTCGAAGCACCGTTGTTCGGTGCCGCCCTCCGAGCCCATGGACTTGAACCTCAGTCTCTCGAGCCGGTCGGCGCCGTAGTGATAGAGGAGCCAGTGGTAGACCGTTCCAGGTGATGTTCCTTCCGGCAGCCCATTGATGCGGACCTCCGCCAGCGTGTGCGTAGGGCTGGCGAAGTGATAGAGGAAGCTGAGATCGAGAGAATCAGGCATACGATCTGGCTCTACAGGAAGGGCATGCAGAGTTGCGGATCGATGAGCCGTAGCAGAAAATGCCCAACCCCGGAGGAGCCGCAGACCAATTCAGGCGAATACAGGCCCGGCTCGTTTGCTTGCCAACGCTCGCCATCGGCCGTGTCGTGTCGGTAGCTAGCAAACAGATCAACGAACTCGGGAAGCCGCTCGTCCCGCAAGTGTAAGAGGACTTATTCATTCCCCTCACACATCTCAATACACTCTCCATCTTTCCAAATGTCTTCGTCGGTTATGTTTCCATCCAAATCATACCAAACCAACTTACCTTCTTGTTTCCCATCCTTGTAGCATTCCTTCTTTTTTACCAAACCATTCTTGTAATACTCAACAAACCTACCATCTTGTTTATCATTCTTGTAGTTTCCTTCTATCCACCCTTGTCGTCCCAACTCTTCACGCCGAGGAGCCTTTCTCCCAAGTCGGTCAGTGTCGCCGTCGGTCCGTTGCGTTTCTCCCATTGGCGAGGATCACCCAGAAATGCGTCGCGCTGCGGATGATCCTGCTCTCGCCAGAGACGAATCCGCTCCGCTCGTTCTGCCTCGTCGTGCCCTGCAGCCGGACTCATCGAGA
Source organism: Gemmatimonadota bacterium (assembly GCA_002712305.1). Taxonomy (GTDB): domain Bacteria; phylum Latescibacterota; class UBA2968; order UBA8231; family UBA8231; genus UBA12574. The sequence goes on from PATE01000084.1 coordinate 5,999, forward strand.
TGTACTGCGCCATGCGGACGCGATTCTTTGAGCGATTCGGTCGCACGCCGTGCGCGAGCAGACTGTTGAAGATGAGCAGGTCTCCCGCGTCCAGCTCCACGTGAATGGATTTGAGACCCCTTGTGTCTGGATGCGTGGGGTCACGATCGACGGGCTGAGATTCAGCCCATTTCTCCACATGGAACAACTCCGGTATACAGTGGAACCCCCCCACCGCTTCATCCTGCTTTGCCAGACTCAGAACACCCTGCACACCGATGGGCAGCGGTCGCAGTGAGGTGTCCACATCCCAGTGGATGAAACCCTCCGAACCAGACGGTTCTCGTTCAGGCGGGTTGAGATTGGCACGATCGATGGTGACCCAGAGATCTTCGCGATCCCAGATGTCGACGAAGGCATCGTACACATGTCTCTCCTGTCGATGGTCCCACAGATACTGATGATGATAGATCTCCAACATGCCCGTGTTGTTGAGTTCGAGCATTTTGTGCTCACGACGCTGCGGCGCATACCACGTGGCCGGATCACTCGGATCCTTCTCGTCGAAGGCCCATAGCAGGTTCACAAGACGGTCGACACTCGCAGATGGCACCGCCTGCCGCACGATGACGTAACCCTTCGTGATCCAGTGGTCCCAGCCGGCCTCTGACAGAACACGCAGAGGCAGCGTCTTCTCGATGTCCTTCAGCTGTGTCTGACTCTGTGATGCTACAGGATGTGTGTGTTTCGGGTCGAGCATGCTTTGTCTGGCAGGCAGTAGATCACGGTATCACGCAGGGATCCGGCGGCGCCCAATGTAACACAGAAGGACCCCATCCAACCTGCTGGACAGGGCCCCCAGCAAGCAGCCAGTGCGATTGAGTTCGCGGTGAGGCCCTACTTCTCCTGGATCTCCGACTTGATCTCGCCCCACGAACTCTCTTCAATGGCCGTGTTCGTCAGCCCCAGAACGGTAAGATCAACCGCTCCGCCTCCGTCCTGCCGGGCGCGGCGTACACGCGCAGCCAGAGCGTCCGCATCCCAGCCAGCACGTCGGATGGCCGCCTTCAACCCGTCAGACCACTGGTCCGGAGGTGTAGCCATCGCACGTGCAGCTACACCTTTCTGAAACTCGGTCAGCCCATCCCGGCGATCGCTGTCGCCGATGGCATCGTCTCGATCACGGTCGCCATCGTGATCTGCTCGATCTGTGTTCTGGCCCAGGGCAGCTGCCAGACGATCTCTAGCCGCCAGAAAACGTTCACGGGCCTGCTCGGCGGTGATCGCGCCGTCGTCCAATGCCGCCTGGATTTCCTGATTGACCTTCTCGAAGGCGGCCATCAGACGCTCCCGCTCCTCCAGGCGTTGGCGGGCTGCCTCATAACGCTCGCGGCCCTGCTCGGCAGTGATCGTGCCCGCCGTCACAGCGGCGCGAATCTCCTGACCGATCTGCTCCAGCGTCGTGGCAGGGTCTCGGTGATCTCGGAGATCGCCATCGTCATCATCGCCTGCGCCCTGATCAGCACCCTCTGCCAGCACCGCCTGACGCTGCCGCACACCGTCGGTGAAACGATCCAGGTCCCAGCCCGCCCGAACGATGGCATCCTTCAGTTCCTGTGACCACTCTTCTGGAGGTGCAGCCATGGCGGCACCGATGACACGGCGTTGGAGCGTTGCCAGTCGATCATCGTCAGCTTCGTGTTCCGGCCGACTCGCTTGCTCTCGCTGGTAGTGGCGCACGCGCTCGGTAATTGCCTGCAGATCGTAGCCTGCCGTCTCGATCTGAGCCTTCTGCTCGTCGGTCCAGTCCTCCGGTGCCGTGTTCTTGATCGATTCCCAGTCGACGCCATCGTCTCTGGATTCGGAGTTGGCCTCAGCATGAGACACCTCTGTCGCGGTGACATCGGTCGTCGCGTCCCTGTCTTGAGCGACGCCAGACGACGGCAGCATCACAGTAAGGGCCAGCAGCCAGATGGTACCGGCCATGCAGGATCTGCGGGTCACGCGATACGCGCGATCGGAGAGGGTTGTTTGGATCCTTTGAGCTATATCGGATTCGATCCCAGAAGAGACATTCATGAGAACTCGACCTTGAGGTTTTGTTCGGCGTTGCCGGTTCGACGAGGCTCGCACGCCCGTATTGTCAACCGAAACTATCGGAATAGCAAGGCAAATATGGCTGAGGTTGACCCGACACGCCTTGCATTTCAGAGTTCCTCGGCCTCATCCTGCACAGAATTGAAGTTCACATTGTCGCCATGAACAGTGAGGCCTTGACGTTGACCGAAGGCCCTGAACTCGTACGCCGACCCCGGTATGAGGTCGGAGATGACGACGCTGAACTCACCCGTCGACCGAAGCTGTTGTTGTTGTGTCGGTTGCCAGGCTTCGTCCGGCTCGGTGAGAAGTTTGCGCAGACGAAACTCGAACCCAGACTCCACCGCGTCTCCCTCTCCCAGATCGTCGAGATGGCCCTGCAACCGATAGCCGGCTGATTCCGCATCGGGGATCGCCTCCCCCGTACGGATCGCCGGGGGAATTACCCCCACTTGAACGTCAGTCATCTTGAGAACCACAGGGTTCGGCCACCGGCGATTGTTGTAGAGACGCTGCATACGCGCGATGCTGATGTGCAGTTGATCGCCATGTTGAGACCACTCGACGGCCGGACCATCAGAGGCTCTTAGATCATCCGCCTGCCCCAGAACGCCGACCTTCGTGTTGCTACTGGCACGCACCGACGAAAGCACGATCTGTTTCCGTGAATTGAGCGGCCATGGATCGGCCCCCTCGATGCAAGCATAGACTTGCCCTTCCTCGCTTCTGGCCGTGAACCACACGTCTCCTTCACGTGGGATACGCCAGGGCCCAATGCCATGGACCGCCTCGCCATTCACAAAATGCCACAGAGCAATTTCACGCAGCAGGCCTTCCTGCTCGATAGGCAGTTCGCCATTGGGCTTGGGCCCCACGTTGAGCAGCAGGTTGCCCCCCTTTGCGCGCGTCTCGACCAACAACTCGATCAACCGCGTACCCGACTTGTAGCTCTCATTGGTCGGCTTGAACTGCCAGCCCGTGCCCATCGTTACGCAGGCCTCCCACGGATCAGCAGACTGCAGACCGGGAATGTGCTGCTCCGGCGTCGGCATGGCCCCGCGCGTCACCACCGTCTCGGGATCGATCTCCCAACACTGCTCTCGTAGTCCGTCAGAATTCCCGTCGAAGAAGACGAGATCGATCTTGCCGTAACGGGTGAGCAGTTCCTGCATCTGCGCCTTGTTGTAGTCGAGCAACCCCTCGCAGTCTGCGTCGAGCACGCCTCTTCGAACGGGCATGCCTTTTCCGTGAAGGAAGTAGAAGTCGTCGGGCGAGAAGTACAGGCCGATGGCGATGCCCTGCTCTCGAAAGGCAGTGATCAGTTCCCCCGTGATATCCCGCTGAAAGGGTGTATTTGAGATACTGAAGGGTGTCGTCTCCGTGTGGAACATGCAGAAACCGGAGTGATGTTTCGTCGTGAAAACGACGTATCGCATGCCTGCCAGCTTTGCCAGTACCGCCCACTCACGGGCGTCGAACCTCGTCGGGTTGAAGGTCGACGGCAGATCGTGAATGAATCGGTGCAGGTAATCGTCGGAGGCAGACGCCATGGAATGCCCGATCACCGAACCGAGTTGGCTGTCCATGCTCCAGTGGATGAACAGGCCGAAGCCGAGGTCATTGAACCACTGCAGCCGTTCCGGCTTGTTGCTCATGCGTCAACCCGCGACGTCAGGAAGACCGTGGTAGTCGTTGCTGGCCTTGGGACGGCGTGAATGGTGACTGGGGAGCAGCAGCGCTGCTTGCTGAGCCTCGGTGAGGTCGTCCCAGTAGTCGGGCGCAGGACCACCAAGCCCACCACCACCCCAGGACATGTGGCCTGCATTGTATTTATACAGAATTGCTCGTCGTTGATGGTCCCCCGTCCACGGCAGGGTTCCGTGAGTGCAGGCCTCGGCGAAGATGACGGCATCCCCCGCCTCGGCGTGAACTTCAGTCACAAACTCCTGATACTGTTCCCAGCGGAGCATCTTCTGTGGGCATTTCAGATTGGCTTTATGGCTGCCGGCCACAACCGAAATCCCGCCGTCACCGGGCCCCTCGTCTGCCAGCAGATACTCGATCACACACAGACCGGTGAAGATCTTACCCTCGCGATAGAAGTAGGGCGCATTGTCGAAGTTGCCGTGCAGCATACCACCCGAGCACCCCTTGTCCATAGCGATCAGTCCAGGACCGTGATCAAGACGCCACCCCTCGCCCAGGATGGTGTTGAGATGGGGCGTGGTCTTGGGGTGCGCCAGCATTTCGCGAAAGGGATCGCAATGTGGCTTCGACAGGTCCAGAAGACCGGTGGTGCTCCCCAGGCGAGTCGAGGAGTTCTCTCCTTTCAGGGTCTGAGAGTCGCCGAAATACTCGGGGCTCTGCGACAACTCCAAGGAATCGATGGCCTCATTGGCGAGCTTCAACTGATCGGGACTCACCACATTCTTGACGACGAGATAGCCGGTGAGGTCGAACAGGAATTTCTCATCGGAGGACATTTCGATCGTGTCTTCCGTGATCGAACGCGATGTGTTGGCGAGCGCGTCACTCATGGTGGTGATCCTTTCGATTGCAGGGGTACACGGCTGAGAAGAAGATCCGCCGCGTCTTTTGCTTGGTGATCTCCCGCGAACTCGTGGGCGGCGCGATGATAGACAATCAGCATCTCATCGTCATCTCTCACGGCGGCCGGATAGGAGCTGTCATGATTGCCGGCCAGGGGGCCCAGCCGACAGTAGGGGTGGAGTTGGCCTTCGTCGTAGGTGTAGATGATCGTCGCCTGATGGAGGGACCTGCCGGCAAGATCGGCCCGCAGTGTGGCCGGTTCGGCCGTCGGCTCGTAGGCCAGAAGTCGACCCATCAGATAGGTCACTCCCTCGAACGTGTATACCGCATGCCCCGACAGATGCACACCTGCGGGGCGTTCGCTCCAACGGGTATAGGGTGGCTCGGACTCGAGGATTGCCCCGCCGAGGGTGACCTCCGATCGCAGGAAGGCCGTCAATTTTCCGTGAGGTCCAAAGAGCAAGGTCGTTTCGCTCTCTCCCTGGCCAGCTCGAATCGTTGAGATCTTCTCCCACGAGATCCCATCCTCTGATGTCACCAGGTGGGCCTCGCGATGCTCGGCGGGTCCGGGACGATGGGCGGCGGCATAATAGCGCCCCTCATGGATGAGGGGTTTCCACAGGATGTAACCTGTCTCGTAGATGGGTTGTGGATTGCTCCAGCGAAGGCCGTCTTCTGTGAAGACCACAGAAACCTTAAAAACGCCGTCATTCAGACTGTTGATATAGAGAAGCAGACGCCCTTCGGTAGGTAACAGCTGGGCGTCGCGATCGTCGCCGGATACGTCCAGCGTAAGATTCGGCTCCCAGCGTTCCGTATCTGTAGATTGCTGTACGACCATATCGCCATCGCGCGCGATGTGGCCGGAGCCCCTGCGGAAGGCCAGCCAGTAGCGATCGCTCCACCGAACGAACGCGACGAAAGCATTGTGATGACCGTCGGCGACGATCTTCCGACAGCTCGAAGGTTCTACGGAAGTTTCCATGGCGTGTGAATCTGAGGCCTTTCGCTATGGATCCTGGCATCCGATGATCAGGGTATGATGCGATTCAGAAACGATGAGTTCATCCGCACCCTCGACCCGGACATCTTCTCTCACGGCCGGCTCCTGCGACGTTTTCCCGGATCGGATGCGTGTCGATTCTCAGCCAAGGTCGCGCTGAATCTATTGGAAAGAGTCGACGACCGCCCGCGGGGGTCACGACCCAGAATTCTATGGGACCCCTTCTGTGGCGCGGGCATGATTCCTTGTGTGGCCCTGGCTGCCTTCCCTGGAAAGTTCGACGTCGTCGTCGCCTCAGACATCAACGGCGAGGCCGTCGCCTGTGCGCTCGGAAATCTGAACATCGTCTGTGATTCCGCAGCATTCGCTGCCCGGCGCGCCCAGATCCACAAAAGTCGGGGAATGAATCAGGGCATGGACCGACGGGGAGCGATCATCGAAGCCTACATGGCCGAGCTTGAGCCGATCCTGATGACCAACCCGGCGACGGTCACGATCGGCGCCCTCAGGGGCGACGCTTTTCGTCTTCCTGCAGTCTCTGGCGACGTACATTTCGTGGCCGACCTTCCCCATGAAAACCAGTCCCAGTTGCTCGGGGGCCCACTGTCTGAACTGCTGCCGTCACTGCGCAGCGCTTTCCCGGACGCCACGGCCACGTTTGTGACGACGAGAGATGCCGTCGAGCAACTATGTCACTCAACCCCAGGCGTTCAACTCCGGGATCTTGCCCATGGACGGGTTGTGGTTCGCCTGTGATGGGCAACTCGCATCCGTCATTTCCTGCGGCGGAAACGACGTCTGCGGCTAGTCATCTGCAGACCCGATCGCGCGCCGAGCCCGATCCGTCATTTGTTCTGGTGACCATGCGGGATCGTGCACCAGTTGGATCTCGACCCGTCCAACGCCACCCAGACGAGCCTCGAACTGCTCCCTGATTCGATCCGAGAACCAATCGAACCAGGTTTCGCGTCCTGCGTAGGGCATGACCAGGTCGATCTGGACATCGTTGCCGTCGACGTGGACACGGCTGACGATGCCGATATCGATGAAACTGAGTTGCCGCTGCCCCCACGGAGACCCCTCCAGGTAGAGTTCGAACTCATTGGTGCCTCGCAGAGCGTCGAGGACGCTTTCGGTGGTGACCGCCTGAGGGATCTGTGTGAGTTCCACCTGTGTGAGCGGATTCAGCAGTCGTTGCTGACGCTCGACCAGTTCGGCGAAACCGCCGTGGTCGACATGTTCATCAAAGTGGTAGGCCACGTAGGCGTTCTTCTCATACACATGGTCGCCCGCCTGCATGTTCGCGTGATGCACGGGCGATCGAACCCACACACCGGTACGAGAAAATCCTGACCCATCGGGCTCCGTGAAGTTCGGGTTCGTGTTCTCAAACTCCAGATGGACACTGCCGAATCCTTCGCCCGTCTCGGGATTGAAGTATGACATCCAACCCGGGTCTGCCTTGTCCCAGCCCACGGCGCCGATTCCGATCTCCCCATCCGGCGCCATCCAGGCTCGTTCGGGCAGCTGCTCACCGATCACGAATTCGTCGTTGCGACAGTCGCGGAATCGCACATCCTCGAACACATCGAGTTTGGATTCCATGATGACATAGGGTTGGCCTGCCCAGAAGGAGTACGTCACCGTCGCCATCACCTTATGGGGGCGGCCCACCGTGGGCCCGAGTGACAGGATCGGATGCCCTCGACGCCGAAGACGCAGACACACGGGCCCGCGAATCACGTCATACTCGAACATCTGTGGACCATCCCAACTGGTGATCCGATAACGACCCACGCGCTCCTCGCTCCAATCTGGTCCCCAGTGAATCGTGCCCTCCACACCATGGCCACCGCCACTGTCGAGCGTTGCCTCCCACCCCTTCGGAAAGTGGCACTTCCAGTTGCCGCTCAGGTGCGAAAGGGTCGCTCGGTAGTGGGCATTCTCGACTTCCAGCGGATAGTCCTCATCGCTGAAAGAGAGATCCGTGTCGTGGATAGGCGCGGGTGCATCGGGGTTGCCATAGAACACGACATAGGTGCGGGTCGAATCCCTCGGCACGCTGGCCAGAAAGAACAGACGACAGCGCAGAGTCGAATCCTCCTGGGCGACTAGATGGACCTGACTGGGAATTCCTTCGAGCCGTCCGCCCCCGCCGCTGGTGGCAGCTACGCGGACCTCGCGCTCCAGATCAGTGATGTGTCGGCCGTGGAAATCGACATCCACCTCGATCGGTTCCAGATGCCGATCAAGCTCGGTGGTATTGGACAGGATGAGACGTTTGGCGAATTGCCAACCGGCCGGAGATTGCCACTCGGAAGGCAGATTGGCGGCGTGATCCCAGTCTTGAACTGGGATGTAGATCGAAGCGTCACCGTGCATGAATAGAAACTCCTTGTTGTGCGCGATGCGGGTTGGCGCACAGTGGTCTGTTACGAGGACAGTTCCGGCCCCCAGTGGCAGCGAATTCATCGGCGTGCTCGCCGGATAGATTGACCAAACCCGATCCGTCTGCGTTGATACGATGCAGTTGGAGCGTGTCACCAACGTGGGCCGTGAACACAAGCTGTGATGCGTCCGGAGAGAACGACGCCTGCCAGGAGACAAACCCCTCCGGTGTCACCCTGCGCGCCTGGGTGCCATCTGCGCGCATGATATAGATCGCAGTCTCTCCGTCGCGCTGCGAAGTGCACGGAAGCCACTGACCATCGGGCGAGAACGCAGAATCATCGCCACCTGCGTCCGAGGCCTCGAGCGGTCGCTGATCCGATCCATCACGCCCCATGGCGTGAATATCGGCCTGACCCGTACGATCGCTCGCAAAGAGAATCGTCTGCCCATCCCACGAAAAGTGAGGGCGCAGGTCGGGCAGATCGTTTTCGGTGACCCGACTCAACGAATTGCCCTCGGGATCCATGAGATAGATCTCTCCCTTGCCGTGGCGGCGCGAACAGAAGGCGATCATCCCATCCGGTGACCAGGCTGGATGGTCTTCCTCCCAGTCGGGCGTCTGCGTGAGGTTGCGTCGATCCGAGCCATCGGGTCGCATCGTCCAGATATCCATCTCGCCCGCCGTGGTGCTAACGAAGACGATCCTCGATGAAGTCATCCTCTGCTCCTGGTTCATCTGCGGGAGAGCGCCGTGCTCAAACCCAATCGGATATAGACGACGCCACTGGCTACTTGCGGCAGGCGCCCCGCGGTCAGTCGTCCTGTGAACAGTCGCCTCAGACGACTCGCCAGAAGGACATAAACACTGTCCGTGACCAGCGCCAAACCCACGTAGAGCAGGCCGAGGAACATCACCTAGCTCGGACCGGGCCCTGGCTCGGATCGACGAACTGAGGCAGGAAGGCAAGGGACCGCGATCTTTGGATTGAGCACGCTCACAACCACGCCGTCGATAAAGAGTCGACGAAGCGAACGAGGCAATGGTGCGCCTACATCAGTGGTCTCGTCTCGAGCCAGAATGGCGCGAACACCCAGATAGATGAGATAACCGGCACCGAAGGTCTTGACGAATCCGAATGCCGTCGCCGACGTGAGCAGAATCGCCGAGAGTCCTGCCGTCGCGGCGCTGACGTGCACGAGGGCGCCCACCGACAGGCCGACGACGGACACAAGGCCGGCACGCTGCCCCTGTCCGAGACTGCGAGCGACCATGTAGCAGGACACTGGGTCCTGGAATCAGCAAGACCACGAGGGCCGCCGCCGCGAATCCCAACAGAAGCGTATCACCGGGCATTGGATTCCCCTTCGCCTTCCACTTCGGGGTGTTTCATGTGCCACTTGGTGGCCTGCTCGAATACGTGCCCCGCCCGGCAGAGAATGCCCTCGCTGAGGGGCGGTCCGGCGAATTGCACGCTGAGAGGCATGCCATCATCTGATGAGCCGCAGGGCAGGCACAAGGTTGGATAACCGTTGTAGTTCCAGATCTTTGTGAAGCACTCACTGGCCTCATACCACTCAAGGGGAATCCCGCAGGATGTGCCGCGCGCCTCGTCCAGGCCACCGTAGGCGTCGTTCGATTCGTAGCGAAAGGTCTCCGCCGCCACGGTAGGACACACGAGCAGATCGATATGCTCGAAGACAGGCATCATCCGTTTCACCGCACGCTCGCGGGCCAGGTAGGCATCGGCCCTTTCGACGTCTGTGATCTTGTGCGCTTTGGTCAACAGCCCTCGAAAGTTCTCGCCATAGTCGCTAGCTCTTGATGGAAAGGTCTCTTGGTGGACGACGGCCGCTTCCGCCGACGCGATGGTCCGCCACGCGACAGTCTCGTCGACGGTGGGAACGGCGACCTCGACGATCTCGGTGCCGGCATCGGACAACTCCTCGACCACCGATCGAACTGCCTTGAATACGTGTGGTGCTGCGCGGCCGGCATACTTCTCATCCCAGCCGATACGCAGTCCTGCCACGCCTTGATCGAGAGCGGCTTCGAAATCCACGTCTGCGGATCGAAGGGTCGTGGGATCGTCGTCGTCATAACCGGAGATCACGCTGAGCATTCGAGCGGCATCTCGCACCGTACGGGCCATCGGTCCCACGTGATCGAGGGTCGGCGCCAGATCTAGCACCCCAGAACGACTCACACGTCCCCATGTGGGTTTCAGACCCACAATCCCGTTGGCAGACGAGGGGTATCGAATCGACCCGCCCGTATCGGTACCGAGCGAACCGAAGCAGAGCCCTGCTGCAGTCGCCACACCGGGACCACTGGAAGAGACCCCCGGCCAGCGATCGGTTGCCCATGGGTTGCGCGGGATCTCGAAATCGGGGTGATACCCCGCCATTGCGCCCTCGGTGGTGGCCAACTTGCCGAGAATGATCGCTCCCGAAGCCTGCAGTCGCTGGACGACGGTGGCATTCGACTCGTCGATCAGATTCTTGCGAAAGCTGTGACCGCCCGTCGTCGCCGTGCCCCTCATCATGCACAGATCCTTGATGGCGATAGGCACGCCGTGCAGGGGGCCGAGTTCCTCACCCCGATCTCTGGCCACGTCTGCAGCACGAGCTTCCTGCTGAGCTCGCTCGGCCGTAACCTCAGTGAAGGCGTGAAGGTGCGGCTCGAGTCGTTCGATGCGAGCTACCAAGTGCCCCGTCACACCGACCGAGTCGAGGTTCCCACTGGCGATTCGCACAGCGACATCACACAGACTGGCATAGTGAAGATCTACCGTCATATGGCCAACGCTGGATGGCGAGGAGGCTTGTCTTCGATGATCAGGCCAACTCTTCGATCTGATCGGGCTCGGGCATTTCCTCGAACTGAACTGCGAGGATCGTCTTGCGTCCGTCGAGCAGGGCTCGAGCTAGCCTGTGTCCTCCGTCCATGAGGCGGCCATTGGCATTGATGATCACAGGCAGGGTCGTGTCTACCTCGTTGATCCGTCGACAGTGGCCTGCGACCTGCCGGATCGTCGGTGCGGGATCCCCCCGAAACCAGCAGTCCACATCGAGTTCGTCGAACCCTTCCACGTCACAGGTCGGCTCGACCAGCGCCTCGGCGAAGCTGACGATCGGCTCCATGTCGGAGAGAGACAGATTCGCTGCGCTCGTCTCGAACATACGCGGGTGCAATTGAATCTGACTGCCCCCTGTACGTGGTGGCTCATCTCGCAACACATCATTAAGATCCTCGCGCAGTGTAGCCACCGTCTCCGCCGGCAATACCCCCTCCAGAAACAGATACCCCCGCCGGTGGAACTGCTCCACCCAATCCTCAATCTGTTCCGCTGAGGCCACCTCGTGCGCCCGAACCGTCATGACGAGCTCCCGTTGATTGCAGACCACAGAAATCCGCGTACTCACTGAACGAGTAAATCAGCCTGTGCAGATCCTCGTCGTCAAAGGAAAGACGCGGCCTCAAAGACGTGTGCCCGACTGTCTCGCCGACCGCCAAATGTCCGGTCCCCCTCCTTTCAGTTCCCCTCTCACAGAGAAAGAGGAGTCAGCGCCGCCCTTTGGGTTCGGCGAGGGAAAGGAGGGCGATTCACGTCGCACTCAATTCCCAGACAGAAAGTCGCGCACCCAGGACTCGACGAAGTCGAGGCCGGCCAATCTGGAGAACCACCACCCGGTAGTGATTCAGCGCCCGAACCCCAAGACGTGCGCCCGACGCCCGCGCCGAACCCAAGGGGGGCAGCCCCACTCCCACCTCACACCCTTGGCGTCCATCGCCCCCCTGCCCCATCTTACTCGCCACTCGATTCAGGGCCCCAAAACCGAAGGCACGACTCGTGGCACAAGACAGCGACAAATTGCGCAGTAAGGACTGGTTTCGTGGCGATCCGAAGACCTCCTTCATCCATCGCAGCTGGATGAAGATCGAAGGTGTTCCCGACCACGAATTCAATGGCAAACCCGTCATCGGCATCTGCAATACGTGGTCGGAACTGACCCCCTGCAACGCTCACTTCCGGGAACTGGCCGAGATGGTCAAACGAGGGATCTTCGAGGCGGGTGGTTTCCCCGTCGAGTTTCCCGTCATGTCCTTGGGCGAACCGATCATGCGTCCCACGACCATGCTTTTCCGCAATCTCGTCTCTATGGATGTAGAAGAATCGATCCGAGCCAACCCGATGGACGGTGTCGTCCTGCTCGCCGGCTGCGACAAGACCACCCCATCCACGATGATGGGCGCCATCAGTTGTGACCTTCCTACGTTGGTTGTCAGCGGGGGGCCCATGCTCAATGGCAAGTTCCGTGGCGAGGATATCGGCTCCGGCACCGATGTGTGGCGATTCTCTGAGGACCTGCGCGCCGGCAAGATGACGGAGCACGAATTCGCTGAGGCCGAAGCGTGTATGTCACGTTCGGCGGGTCACTGTATGACCATGGGTACCGCGTCGACGATGGCTTGCATGGTCGAGGCCCTCGGTATGACCCTGTCGGGGGGCGCCGCGATTCCGGCCGCTGATTCTCGTCGCAAAGCGCTGGCGCAGATCGCCGGCAATCGCATCGTCGAGATGGTGGCCGAGGACATTCGCCCTTCACAGATCCTCACACGAGAGGCTTTTGAAAACTCCATCATGGTGAATGCTGCCGTCGGCGGATCGACGAATCTCGTGGTTCATCTGCTCGCGCTGGCCGGACGCTGCGGGATCGAACTGACCCTCGAGGATTTCGACAAACTCGGCAGCCATCTGCCCTTGCTCGTGAATCTGATGCCGTCGGGCGAATACCTGATGGAGGATTTCTACTACGCCGGCGGTCTGCCAGTGGTGATTCAGGAGCTCAAGCACCTTCTGCACATGGATGCGCTGACCATCAATGGCCGCACCCATGCAGAAAACACGGAAGGCGCCGAGTGTTTCAATCGCGATGTCATTGCCACCTTCGATGAGCCTGTGCAGAAGGAAGTGGGCATCGCCGTTCTTCGTGGCAACCTTGCCGAGGATGGAGCCATCATCAAACCGTCCGCCGCCACGCCGGAATTGCTGACCCACAAGGGCCGTGCCGTCGTCTTCGAGGACATCGAAGATCTGCACGCCCGCATCGACGATCCGAATCTCGATGTCGACGAGAGTTGTGTGCTGGTCCTGAAGGGCGCCGGCCCTCGTGGTTACCCGGGTATGGCCGAGGTAGGTAACATGCCCATGCCGCAGAAGATGGTCGAGAAGGGTGTGCGGGACATGGTTCGCATCAGCGACGGTCGCATGTCCGGAACCGCCTATGGGACGGTCGTGCTTCACACGTCTCCTGAGTCTGCCATCGGTGGGGCGCTGGCTCTAGTGCAGAATGACGACATCATCGAACTCGACGTGCCGAACCGGCGGATTCATCTCGAGGTCTCCAACGAGGAACTTGAGAAACGCCGCGCCGCGTGGACGCCGACACCCGCACCGCTGACGGAGCGTGGTTATGCGAGGATGTATGTCGAGCACGTGCAGCAGGCACACCTGGGTGTGGACTTCGACTTTCTGGTTGGAAAATCCGGCACCAAGGTGACACGGGAGGCCCACTGATTGTTCTCCTTGCCGATGGGCAAAAGGTTGACTAAGCTAAACTAAGTCCACTTCCCCAGAGGAACCCTTATGGAAATCATCAATGTTCACGAGGCGAAGACCCACCTCTCGCGTCTCCTGCAGCGAGTCGAAGCGGGCGAGGAAATCGTCATCGGTCGGGCAGGACAACCGGCGGCGAGGTTGGTACCCTACGAATCGAAGCGCGAGAAACGACGGGGAGGGCAGTGGAAGGGCAAGGTCTGGATCTCACCGGACTTCGACTCTCCGGATCCCGAGTTGGAAAAGCTGTTCCATGACGGGGACATCTTCCCAAGATGAATGGTTTGCTCCTGGATACCCACGTGGCGATCTGGTGGTTCGAGGAATCTGCCCGGTTGTCCCATGACGTACGCGTCACGATCGAGGAGGGGACCTTCGATGTGTTCGTCAGTGCTGCGACTGCATGGGAAATCGTGATCAAGTCGGCAAAGGGACATCTCAAGACACCGGACGACTTTGAGGAGACCGCTGTGGACGCCGGTTTCAGATTCCTGTCGATGACTGTTCCACACGCTTTGGCAATACGCGACCTCGAGCGCCATCACAATGACCCCTTCGATCGCATGCTCGTTGCCCAGGCCCGCGTAGAGGGCCTGACACTTGTAACCAACGACCCCTGGATTCAGCGTTACGACGTGTCGGTGATGGCCGCGTAGTCGGTTATGCGTTACGCCGTTCCCTTCTCCATCACCAGCACCCTGCCTGCTGACCTGGGCCATATTCCGATCTCGGCGGACATCGATTTCGCCGAACTGGTGCAGAAGGCCGAGGGCGAGGGTCGTCTCAATCCTGCGTCGATTCAGCTCGTCGACTGCGCAGACGGCAGCGTCATCCGCCATGGCCTGAGTGAGGACCTGGCGCACGCGGACTTTGGTCGCATCGAGTTCCCTATTCGCGATGTGACCCGCCGCGACTACGAGATCCGATTTGAGACGCTCATGCCGGGCGAACGGCGGCCACACCTTGCGCCGCCGAAGGTTCCCCTGGTGGGTGTCGGAGACCTGTTGCGCGCCAATGACGACGCGCCCCATCCCGTGACACTGCACAGTTTCGATCTGCGCGATCTCGACGGCGACGGCCGTGCCGATCTGATCGGCACTTGGAACTACTATCACCGTCCCGGCACGCCGATCAGCGGCGTGATCGCTTACCCCCGCATCGGCACCGAAGATGAGTTTCGCGTGGGGGATCTGGTGCGGTTGCGCTATCGCGATCCGGGTTCGTCCACGCTGCACTACTTCCCCGGCACCTATCTGGAGGCCGCCTTCGGTGATCTGACCGGCGATGGCCGTCTCGATTTGTGTGTGGCCGAATGGAGTCGTGAGGGTGTGTGGTTCTTCCGCAACACGGGTGATGTCGATGGCGGTGGCTGGCCGATCTACGAACGACACCCGGATCCGATCGACGTGGGTGGAAGGCTGGCCAGCATTCACAGTCTGCAGATGGTCGACGTGGACGGTGACGGCCTCGTCGACCTGGTCATCAATGGCCAGTGGATTCGCAACCACAACCCTTTTGGATGGCCTTTCGAGCCTGATCCCCCCCTTGATCTGGGGAGCGGTGAACAAGTTGCCCTGGTCGAACTCACAGGGGATGGCCGCCTCGATCTCATCAGTCTCACCGAGAATCCCTCTGCTCACACGCCCATGCCCGATTCACCAGGTGCGTCACCGGGACATACCGCCCACTGGCGCCCCCGACTCGACGAGGCATGGCCGCAGTTTGGTGATCCACGACCGTTGAGCGGACTCCCACCCTCTACCACGCGTGTCGCCGCCATTCACTCTGGCCCTGAAGGCCAGCCCGGGCTTCTGGTCCAACACAATGTGTGGCAGGCGATCTCGCTGTTTGATCTTGGTCTCGGCCCCGACGGTCAACTCGCCACCCATGAGTGGGGCCGGGCCGAGGCGGACTGTGGCCCTCTGATCCATAGCGATCAGGGCTGGCCCTGTGTGTGCGACTGGGATGGCGACGGGGGGCGCGATCTGCTGATCGGCGGCGGTTATGGTTGGCCGCGAATCGTCCACGACCTGGGAGAGGACGAGACCGATCCCACCTATTCAGAGCCGGAGCTGATCTTCGCCGAAGGGGAGCAGGCCATCCGGCTGCGACGCGATGAGATTCTCGGTGGAGACCATTGGCACAACATGGGATACCCCTATCCGGCCTACATCGACTGGGATGGCGATGGGCTTCCCGATCTGATGTTCCCGAACGAGACGAATCGAATCTTCTGGTATCGGAATGTCGGCACGCGCGAGCAGCCTGAGTTCGGACCGCGTCAACAGCTGATTGTCGACGGGTATCCGGATGACGCCGCGAAACGCGCTCGTGTGGCAGAACGGGCCCTGGACAAGGAGTTACCCAACCATCCCTATCCCTTCGACGAGACGTCTCCTTTCTTCTGGCGCACGGGAGGCGCCTTCGCCGACTGGAATGGAGATGGTCTGTGCGATCTGGCGATCCACGACGAAGAGCGCAAGCTGACTCTGTTCGTCCAGGTTGATGACGATGGCACACGGCGACTGCGCAAGGAACGGCGTCTGCTGCTGACCGATGGGCGCGAGATCGATGACAGCATCGTCGGCCGCGAGAAACACTGGACCGAGTCCTTTCGCGCCATCGACTGGACGGGCGACGGCCGTCTCGACCTGATCTACAACACAGCGGGTACTGGACACATCTACCTGCTGTTGAACGCAGGCACAGACACGGACCCCGTCTTCGACCTGCCCAGGCAGTTGTGCTGCTACGGCGAACCTATCTCCTTCACGATCCACGGTCCCAATGCGTGGCCCGGTGACCTGGATGGCGACGGCAAGCCCGACCTTCTCGGGTGCGTCGAGTGGAGTGTCTATCCTTTCTACGCGCATGCGGCTCTCGAAATGGAGCGCCATCCCGACTGGGAACTCGGCGAGCCACGAGCGATGGAGTGAGCAAACCGAGAGATCTGGCCGATCCCTGTTGTCTCAGGTATCTGAAAAAGAAGAAGGCCTGCAAAGACTGCCCCCTCACCGAGGGACTGTCGAAGAAGAAACGAAAGAAGCTGCTGAAAAGACTCCGTCAGGAAGAGGAAATAGGACGAAACCCACCATGACCCGGATCTCGATTACGACCGATGTTGATGCAGGCACGATCTCGCGCCACATCTACGGGCACTTCGCCGAACATCTCGGCCGCTGCATCTACGATGGGATCTTTGTCGGCGAAGACTCGACGATCCCCCATGTGCGGGGCATCCGCACCAACATCGTCGAGGCCCTCAAGGGAATACGCATTCCGAATCTCCGCTGGCCCGGGGGTTGTTTTGCCGATGACTACCACTGGATGGATGGCATCGGCCCGCGCAGCGAGCGACCCAAACTGGTGAACCATCACTGGGGTCGCGTCGTAGAGGACAACTCCTTCGGCACGCACGAGTTCATGGACTTGTGTGACCAACTCGACACCGAACCTTACATCTGCGGCAATGTCGGCTCGGGCTCACCCCACGAGATGCAGCAGTGGGTGCAGTATCTGACGGCGCCAGAGGGCCCCATGGCCGATCTTCGCGCCGCCAATGGACGTGCCGAGCCCTGGAAGGTGCGCATGTGGGGTGTGGGCAATGAGAATTGGGCCTGCGGTGGATACATGCGCCCTGAATTCTACGCGGATCTGTACCGGCAACACGTCACCTATCTGCGCAATCTCGGCGAGAATCGTCTCTACAAAGTGGCCTGTGGCCCCTATGGCGACGATCTCCATTGGACGGATGTGCTCATGCGCGAGACCCAGCCGCGAAGGTTAATGCACGGTCTGGGCATGCACTTCTACTGTGGCTCCGGCCGCGAGAAACAGCTGGCCACCGATGGCACCGAGGATGATTGGTATTTCCTGTTGAACACGGCGAATCGTATGGACAGCCTGCTCAAGCAGCAGATCGCCGTCATGGACCGATGGGATCCCGAGGATCGCGTCGGCATGCTCGTCGACGAGTGGGGCACGTGGCACGAGGTCGAGACCGACACGAATCCGGGATTCCTCTATCAGCAGAACACGATTCGCGATGCCCTCGCCGCCTCCCTGACCCTCGACATCTTCAATCGGCACTGCCGTCGAGTGCACGGCGCCAACATCGCTCAGACGGTCAACGTGTTGCAGGCGATGATTCTCACCGAGCAGGAGAAGATGCTCCTCACGCCGACCTATCACGTATTCGAGATGTACGTGCCGCACCACGACGCCACGTGCCTTCCCTGTTACGTAGAGGCTGGCACCCTCGGCGAAGGTGACACACAGGTTCCGGCCATCAGCACTTCGGCGAGTCGAGCCGACGACGGCAGTGTGCACGTGACGATGACGAATCTGAGTGCCACCGAATCCATCGACGTCGCCGTGGCACTGCACGGCGTGCAGGGCAATGACTGCACCGCCCGCATATTGACCGGTGATGCCCTCAACAGCCACAACACCTTCGATGCGCCAGACACGGTCAGACCGGTCGATTTCGACGGCGTGCGGCTACACGGTTCGACCGCAGATGTCGCGATGCCCCCGCGTTCCATCGTTTCCTTCACTGTGAAGTAGGGCAAGATGACCACCCTTTCTCTCGGCGATCTACCAACTCTGAAGGCCACACAAAAGACCTCGCCTCCTACCTGGGCCGTCCTCGAGCGTCGGCTCATCGATGCCATCGACGAAGCGGCACCCGTATTCCTCGAGAAATACACGCGGCCTGGCGGGGCCCTGATCTGGCAGGAGGAGTATCCGGGTGACGGCGTGTGGGCGGACGATCTCTACGAAGCCTTCTTCAACTGGCCCCACTATCACGCCCTCGGCGGCAGCGACTACTGTGGTGAGAAGTCGATCGTCGAATGGAATGCGATCACACGGCAACTGGCCGTCGACTACGGTCGCGTCACTGACGAATTCGTCAACGATGACGATTGGTTCCACAATGCCGAGAACTACATCTACTTCTATGCGCTGGGGATGGTCGATCCCACAATACGAGACAATGTCGATCGGGCTCGACGCTTTGCCGGATACTACATCGGCGACAATGCCGATGTAGACAACTATGATCCGGCGGCACGGATCATTCGCTCACCGTTCTCGGGCAGCAGAGGACCCCTGTTTCACGCCCGTTTCGACGACGTGCGCTACAATCTCGAACACGGACATACGACACTTGGGCCTGACGGCCCCGATCTACCTGAGAACTGGTGGGAAGACGCGCCCCTTCGTCAGCAGATTCACGAGAGGTTCGATCAGGTGGTCATGCATTCAGACGTGGTCGTGAATCTTGGCACCGTTCCCCTCGCCGCGACGGCTTTCATGTACACCGGTGAAGAACGTTATCGTCGCTGGATCGTCGACTATGTCGGGGCCTGGATCGAACGCACTCGAGACAACGACGGCATTCTTCCCGACAACATCGGACCCGCCGGCGAAGTCGGTGAACGTCGCGGCGGCCAGTGGTGGGGCGGCCACTACGGATGGACTGGACTCTACGGCCATCAGATGATGGGGTGTGCCCTGACGATTGCCGCCGAAGCCGCACAATTGGTCACCGGTGATGCAGCGTATCTCGACCTGCCCCGTCAGTGGCTCGATCTGCTGGCCGACAAAGCGCAGTGTGGTGACGACGGCCAACTGCTCGTCCCCCACAATCACACCGACGAGGGTTGGACAAACCACGCCCCCGTGCACGCCCACCACCCCATTCATTTGTGGGCCGCATCGATGGCAAAGGAAGATTGGGCACGCGTCGAGCGATTCAGGAATGGCGCTGAAGAAGGTTGGGCGACCGTCTCGTCGCGCGGCCCCAGAGCGCCTGATGATCGCGCCTGGACTCGCTGGCTCGCCGGAGATCTGCCTGACTATCCGGAACAGATTCTGCAGGCCAACTACCAGGAAGTCTGCCGCCGTACCGAGGCGGTCATGGCCGATGAGCAGGATCTGACGAAGATGGATGTCCACCACTGGCAGCAGGTGAACCCCGTCCTCACCGAAGCCCTCGTGCACTTGACCACCGGAGGGCCGCAGACGGTGTATTGGGGCGGACTTGCCGTGGGCCGCCTACGCTACTATGACGCGGAGCGAGGCAGAGCGGGACTTCCCGCCGACGTGGCGGCCCTCGTGCGCCGCCTCGACGCGACCTCAGCATCGATTAGTCTGGTGAATCTGTCCGTCCGAGATACGCGCGAACTCGTCATCGGCGCCGGCAGCTTCGGTGAACACCGCTTTACAAGCATGCACGAGTCGTCAGCGGATTCGGCAGTGCCCAAAGAGATCTCCAGCCCCTGGCTGCGTATCACCATGCCCCCCGGAACCGAGATCGATCTGGAGCTGGGAACAAAGAGATACTGCCGCGAACCCAGTTTCGCGTTTCCGTGGCATGGGGAAGCCATTCCCATACGCTGAGTCTCGATCGCAAAGACACACCTGCCGCAGGATGCGGCACTTGGAGGGTCACTCCCTGTAGAAGCGAGCGCAGCGAGCTTCTACAAACGACAGGATGTCGTCATGTGATAGGCAGCTCCTCGACCACTGCTCGCACACCCATCAGATCGTAACGCCCCATCATCTGCTGCAGGTGAACGGCCAGAGCGTGCTGCTCATCGCCGGTCTCGGCGAGTTGGCCGATGAGGGCATTCATATCGGTGATCGAGTGATGCCGAGCGGCTTATAGCAGAGCCACCCGCAGCGTTTCGGGAATTGCCGTTGCCGTCAGGTCGGTACCATCTCCTTCTTCCGCAACGTCATCTGCCAGATCGAAGGCAACGCCAAGTTGGTGTCCAATGGTGGCATAGAGCTGCTCGGCTCGCACAGGCTTGAGCAGGAAGGCAGAGAACCCCTCGTCCAGATCGGCGTAGAGCCCGGAGGCGGAGATCGTCTCGGGCACATCCCCATTCACCAGATCGATGAGGAGGCTCGTGTTCGGCACGCGGGTTTCGATACCCACGGGAGATTGTGCGCGGAGCGTGCCAGAGGTGAGGATCAGGCAGAAACAGAGAGTTCGTAGTGAGATGATTCGTCGCGTTCGCATCTATGATCGAGGCTACGCGTCGATGTAGACATCGTCAACCGGGACAAAGCTGGCGCAGGACGCGGCTCTTGGAATACTACTGGCAGAGAATGCGCAGCATTCTCAAATGCACAGGAAGTTGCCCTCAGTGCCAGGCGGCGGCCCAACCTGACGTGTGCACATCCGAGCGGATTCGCCAGTCCCGCAGCTCGTCGAGCAGTTCCTGCTTCTTGGTCGCAGCTGCCGGATCGTGCCAGAGATTGTGGGTCTCAGCAGAGTCGGCGACCAGATCGAAGAGCTGGCCGTCGGGCCAATCGACGAAATGCACCAGTTTCCACTGTTCAGCACGAACCATGGTCATGAAATCCGTCTCCTGCAGGATTCCATCGCGCCCGTGTTCGGCAAAGACAACCTCTCGCGGCGTCCACGCCTCGCCGTTCAAGGCAGGCAACAGCAACTCGGCCTCCATCGTCGGCGCCACATCGACACCGGCCAGTTCGAGAAGGGCGGGGCCGATGTCCATCTGCTGACACAACCCTGCAACCCGCCGATCACCCTGGAAGCGGCCCGGCGACGAGACGATGAGAGGCATGTTCGTGATCGTGTCATACATCGTCCACTTCCGCGAGTGACCATGGTCGGTGAGACAGTCACCGTGGTCGGAGGTGAAGATGACGACGGCATTGTCGAGGTATCCCTTCTCCTCAAGCGCGTCGAGAATCTCCCCCACCTTCTTGTCGATCATCTCCACGTTCGCCATGTAGTGGGCACGCTGTCGATGTCGCTGCTCATCGGTGGGGTCGAGCAGATGCACCACCGAATCGTGATCGACTTCCGCATTGTGCACCCTCATCCGTTTGTAGACCTCAGGCTGGGAGTCCAGCTCTTGCGGGGTCACGTCCTGGAGGGGCAGATCGCGCTCCATGTACTTCTGCGCCATCTCTGGTGTCGGGTCGTATGGCGGATGGGGTCCGGGGAAGCCGATCTCGAGAAACAGCGGACGTTCCTCGTCTTTCGGCTTGGTGCGAATCCAGTGCGTCGCCATGTCGCCGACGAAGACGTCTGGATGAGTGTCCTCGGGCAGGTCCCATGTGAAGGCACCGAGGGCACGGATCGTGTCGAAACGCTGCTGATCGGTGATGATGAAGATGATGTGAGGTCGATCGCCAGCCATCTGGTCAGGTTCGCTTGAGGATCTCGCTCAACTGAGGAAACAGCGGCCGCTGGAAATCACGGCGAATCTGCTTGCCGTGAAAGTGAACGTCGACGAAATCCAGCAGGGCCTCGTAGTCACTCGGATGGTGTGAGTGTCCACCTTCGCGGATGGCCCAACCGATCCCGTCGGTTGCACCGAGCAGATCGAACACGGGACGCGCCGCTTGAGCAGCCAGATACGTGCCCGGCGGATTGGCCCCGGGGTCCTCATAGGCTTCGGTGAGAAGCAGCTTTCGCGGCGCAACCAGCGCGTGCAGGAAGTGCTGATCATACGGCAGCTCTGCATCGCGATGGCGCAGGTCGGCGAAGGCCTTTCCAAACCAGAAGATGTTCCTCGAGCCGAAGAAGCTGTCCACCTCTTCAGAGCCCGCACTCTTCCAGTGATTCAGACCCGCCCCACCGATTCCCGAGTCATTTGGATTCACGATGGCGATGCGCTCATCCGTCGCCCCCGCCAGCAACACGGTCTTGCCACCCCGTGAATGACCGGTGATGGCGATCTGATCTGCGCGAGCCTGGTCGATTTGCTCGAGGGCGTCCACACATCGATGGAACCCCCATGCCCAGGTCGACAGTACGCCGAACTCGGCATCTGGAAACAGCCGATACAATCCGGTTTCGCGATAGTTGTCCGCATTGTCGGCGGCCGCTTCGGTGCGATCGAAAGAAGCGGCGATACAGCCTCGTGCGAGCACCTTCTGAACCACATGGTCGTCGAAATAACGCCAGCACCCATCCCCATCGAGAATTACGGGGAAGGGCCCGTCACCCGGTGGTACCCAGAGAGACAGTGTCAGAGACAGTTCCTGGCCATCGTCGAAGCGGGTTCTCACTTCGAAGGTGAAGTAGCGCACCCCGGGCCAGGGTTTGACGGATGACACATTCGAGCGTCGCAGGGCCGTCGTCTCGGCCCCGCACGGTGGCAAGCCGCCGTATTCGTGCGGGACGATGGCGTCGGACAACTCCTGGCGCCGCCGAGGCCAGCCTTCGAGATCGACGGTTGTCCCGTCGGCAAAGGTCAGAAGGTCAGGCGTGACATCCATGCGTTAGAGCGTCGTGCCCGCATCGGACTGGGCCTGGTCATCGGGTTTGTCCTCTTCCCATTCCAGATGCTGAAAGTCTTCGGGCGTGCTCGTCTGCCGCCACTGCTTGAAGTCTTCCTTGATCTCGTCGGACCATCCCGAGTCCATCTGAAAAGAGTTGTAGACCCCTTCATGGATTCTCTGGAACTGGAAGATCTCTCGCAGCTGTACGCGCTCGGCGTTCTCACAGCATTGCTCCGCCAGATGAGGCGGCACGAAGAGGATGCCCGCCTTCGTACCCAACACGACATCGCCGGGCATGCAGATGGCATTGCCGATGCGGCACGGCACATTGATCCCCGTGAGTGTCACGTCGCCGATCGCCGTGGGATCGTTGCCACGGTGATAGGTGACCAGTTCCTCCATCTCCATGATCTGTTCCAGATCACGGACACCACACCACAGCACCTGACCATTGGCGCCACGAGCAGCGATGGCATTGGTCAGGTTGCCACCGGAGTAGGTCCCTTGGAACACTTTGTCGAACATATCGATGACGATGATGTCATCCTTCTCCAGAATCTCGATGACCCACGAGTTGAAGAATCCGACACGCCCCTCCTCCTTCTGACCAAGCTCAAGGAGCGTGTCGTGGAGATCGGGCCGTTGTGGCACCATGACGCCAGTGACCGCGCGACCCGCAAGGGTTTTGCCCTTGGGATTGATCATCTGCCACTCGCCCTGGAACTGATGTTTGTAGCCCTGCCCCCAGCAGACACCCCACGCTTCCTCGATGGCGATTTTCGAGATCCGCGTCAGGATGCTGTCGGGCACACGAGGTCGACCATTGTCGAATCGCTCGCCCTCCCACTTGGGAGTCAGCTGGCGAATATCTTCGGGATTGTCGAAACGCATGGTCGTCGGCTTTCGGCTGGAGGGAAGTCAGATTTGCTCGCACATGGTGGTCACTGACAGCTTTTGTGTCAATGTGGGGAGATGGAAAGCGCAGTGGACAGGACCGAAGACGTTGTGCATATCCATGACTCTGGCTCCCTGAGTGGGTAGGCGTTGATGTCTGCCCGTCCTGTTGCAAGGGTGGTGCCACGATCCATGCAGCACTTCAAGAATGTGTCGCAAGTAATTGTTTTTGCTTCTCCTACGAAACACTTCATGTGACCGCCCCATCACCGACGGTATCACCTGGATACACCCGGATCGTATCGATCGGATACATCGCCACACTGGAAATCCTATACTTCGCAAATCCAGATGCTTCGCATTGAGTAGATGGCATCCGAACCACGGGAACAGAGGAGGAGGTGGGCATGGAACTGTTGAAGGAGTTGTGCGAATGCTCGGGGATTCCCGGACGCGAGCAGCGTCTGCGGGAGATCGCCCGACGCGAACTGGAACCGGTCGCCGACGAGATCACCGTCGACGCTCTGGGCAACCTCATCGCCCGCAAGGCGGCGTCACCCCCGAAGGGCAAGAAGAAGGCGAAGAGTGCGAAAAAGCTGATGATCGCCGCCCACATGGACGAGATCGGGTTCGTTGTCTCCCATATCGACGACAAGGGCTGGATCCGGCTTGTCCCGCTCGGGGGCCACAACACACGCAACATGGTGGCACAGCGTGTGATCGTCTGTGGAACGAAGCGTGATCTGCCGGGCCTGCTCTATCCCGGTGTGCGCCCACCCCACATCGCCACACCGGAGGATCTGAAGAAGGATCTGCAGATCTCCGACTTCTTCGTCGATCTTTGCCTACCCGCGAAGAAGGTGAAGGAGGAGGTAGAAGTGGGCGCCATGGTCGTCATCGACCGACAGTTTGCCGAAATCGGTGACGGCGTCAGCTGCAAGGCCCTCGACAATCGTGTCTCCATGTATGTGATGATCAAGGCCATGCAGGCGGCCAGCGGCTTCGGCTTCGAGACCTACGCCGTGGCCACGACCCAGGAGGAGGTCGGCCTGCGCGGCGCCACGACGAGTGCCTTCGACGTATCACCCGATGTGGGAATCGCCCTCGATCTGACCCTGGCCGTCGACATCCCCGGTGTGCCGGATCACGAGAAAGTGACCGATCTGGGTGGCGGAGCCGCCATCAAGATCCAGGACAGCTCCTTCATCTCCCATCCGGGGCTTGTGGCCTGCTTCAAGGATCTGGCGAAGAAGCGGAAGATCAAACATCAGATGGAGATTCTGCCACGCGGTGGCACCGACGCAGGCGGCATTCAACGCATCCGGGGCGGCGTTCCGGCCATCACCTTGTCGATCCCGTCACGTTATGTGCACACGTCCATCGAGCTGGTGCATCGCAAGGATGTGGAGGCCGTCGTCAAACTGTTGACCGCCTTTATCGAGGAGGGTGACACGGCGGATCTGCAGTTGGTCTGACGCGACCGTTGGGTGGGCGGCTGCCGCGGGTAGGACGAGCCTACGATCCTTGGGCCGATCCGTTTGAGCCTGATCCACCGCCACGCCACGTCTTGCCCGTCAGAAACTTCTCGGGCGGCTTCTCCAGGGCGATGGTGTAGTCGCGGGTCTCGGCAGGTGGATGCCCGCCCAGACCGTAACTCCCCTCCGCCGTCGATTCGTGTTCCAGCGGAATGAAGGTGTCGCGAATGCCGTCGTCGTCGACGTCGAAGCGATAGAAGCCCAGTCGCGCGTCTGCGTCGGGCCAGGCATCGGGCTGCTGCGGCATGGCGATGCCAGCCGCCCGATAAAACCGGATGCCGTCGACGACCTGCTCGGGTCGGCGCACGTGGATGTGACCGCTGAGAACGATCTCCACCTTCGCCTTCTTGAAGGCCTCGAAGATTCGTGCGCGATGCGGCTCGTCGATCGTGAAATACCAACGGTAATACTCGTCGGCATTGGTCAGATCCCACGTGGGTTCGTCAGGCTGATTAAAAAAAAGCATGTAGTGCATCGTCATCACGTGATGACGGGTCGGTGGCAGAGAAGGTAGGACCGTCTCCAACCAGTCCCACATCCGGCCCTCGTGTGGAAAGCCGCTGCCGGCGACGGCGGCGTAGAATCCTGAGAATCGCACGTCCTTGTGCACGAAAGACCAGGGCATCTCGCCGAAGTATCGGCTGAAATTGTCCAGTTGGGCGGGCTCCATCATCAGAGCGGGATCGTCTCGTCCTGTTCCGCCTGGCCCGGGTGCCCACTTGTTGCCCGTGTCCATGTTGCCGGGAATCGCGTAGTGCGCATACGGAAGCGCGTCGAGCTGTGCCTTGGCTTCCTCCAGTTCGAAGTCGTGGATGGAGCCGTCGCGGGTGAGGTCTCCGCCGACGAGCAGCAGATCCGCGTCGCTCATCGACTGCAATTGGCGATAGGCCGTCTGCGCGTTCTCGACGAAACGTGGATTGCAGCGAAAGGACCGATGCGACCCCGGCTGCAGATCGCACGCATGCAGGAAGTACCAGCTCATATAGGTGACTCTGCGGAGGAATCTGGTTCGGTCTGACCAGTCAACAGTGAATGACTAGTCGGCGAATCGATGGGCATGGTCACGGATCAGATTGTCCTCGGGTTCATACCCGAGGATCTGTCTTGCATCGGTGAGGTCGAGCCAGCTGATCTGGTGACCACTGTGATTGCCGGATGTGCCGTAGGTGATGAGGAACTTCACCGGCCCCTCATAGTCGATGGCCTTGGTAAACAACTGCAGACTGTCGCGAGGCGTCATCAGTGTCGTGCACTGGCGATGGTCCTGCGGTTCGCTGCCGCCGGTAAAGGTGCCGATCCGGATGCTGACAAAACGAATCTCCTCTCGCGCCGACAGATACTTGCCAGCCATCTCGGCCATGCACTTCTGCGCCCCATACCAACCAGCGGGCCGAAACATGTCTCCCGTCGAGTGCAGTGGCGGTGAACGCTTGAATTCGTTCATACCGATCGCCGCATTCGAACTGGCATAGATGATCGTGTGCACACCGGCAGCGCTCGCTGCCTCGAATAGCTGCATGGCGACGCCGATGTCGGTCACATCGGCGAGTGGTTTGTGTGGGATGTAGGCCAGGTGCACGAGCACATCCTGGCCTTCGCACAAGCTCGTCACCAGATCACGGTCGGCGATGTCGCCGACCTCAACACGCGAGGTGCTGCCCTCAATCGGACGATGGTCCGTAAGGGTCAACTCATAACACTTCGCCTCCTCCCACCCCTTCCACAGATTGGTTCCTACGGAGCCGGCAGCGCCGGTGACAAGGACTCGTTTCATCGGTTAGCGAGCTGCCCGTCTCTTGACTGCGTCGGCATGTGCGCCCTCTGGATACCGTTTCAGATATGCGGCGTACGCCTCGGGCGTATCTGCCTTTCGTGCCTGCTTGTACTCGAGTAGTTCGAGCGCAGTTCTTGCTCGCTCTGCAATCGGACCCTCCGGATACTCCTTCAGAAACTCTTCGAAAGCCGCGACATCTCCACTGATCTGGATCTGCGTGAGCTTCAGCGGCGCGATCTGCTCACGTGCCTGGTCGACGAATCTGCTCTCGGGGAACTCCTCGATGAAAGCCTCTATCGCTTCTACATTCTTCGCTTTCTGCGCCTTTGCCCACAACAGAAGCTCGATGGCTTTGTGAGCGTCCTCGGCATTCTCCCCATCCGGAAAGCGCTCCAGGAAGGCGCGGAATGCCTCCAGCGTGTTGTCCATCCGCGTCTTTTTGTAGAGCAGGGTCTCCTGCCCTTTTCGCGCGTTCTTCGCAAACTTGCCATCTGGATACAGCTCCAGATACCGCGCATAACCCTCGTCCGTGTTCTCGCTCTTGGCGGTCTGCCAGTCGCTTCCTTCGCTGTCACAGGCTGCGATGAGCATCATCGACAGGAGTAGGAGTGCCCGCGTTCCAAATCGGAGGATGGTCTTGGTGCACATGGTTCGACTCCTTAACGAGTGATATTTGCTCACTGCAAGCCGCAGCGATCGGTTCTGAGTTTCATGTCAAATGAATGAATCGTCCGCATCTCCACGGACGATGGTGATCTGCCCCTGTTCTTCCAGTTGCCGCACGAGCTGCACGATACGCAACTGAACTTCCTCGACTTCTCTCAGCCTCATAGGGCCAAGGAAGTTCCGGTGACCGATTGCTCAGCATAGGTCAGAGCATCTTCCAACGGAGATCTTCGCTCTGCCCAATTCGACGGTCATTGTCAGGCCGACCTCTTGGGACTCAGCGGTGAGCGTCTCTCTCTTTTCTGTCTTTGATGCCGACATAGAACCTCCTGATCGTGGCGCCGTGGGTGGTTAGCGACGATCGCGCAGTTTGGCCAGAAGTCGAAGAATCTCGATGTAGAGCCACACGAGGGTGACCACGAGTCCGAACGCGGCGTACCACTCCATGTACTTCGGTGCCTGTGCTTCGACTGCATTCTCGATGAAATCGAAATCCAGGACGAGATTGAGAGCGGCGATGATGACGACGAAGAGACTGAAGCCGATGCCGAGAAGACCACTTTCATGGATGAAGGGCATCTGAATGCCGAAGAATCCGAGCAGCATCGTCGCCATGTAGACGAAGAAGATGCCCCCCGTCGCGGCGGCGACGCCGAGTTTGAAGTTCTCCGTGGCCCGGATGAGACGCGACGTGTAGGCGAACAGCAGGGCGAACATGGTGCCGAACGTGAGTGCCGTCGCCTGAATCACGATTCCCGGGTACCGTGCTTCGAACGTCGACGAGAGGCCGCCGAGGAAAAGCCCCTGGCAGAGGGCGTAGAGTGGTGCCGTGAAAGCGGCCCACGTCTTCTTGAAGGCGGTAATCAGGCCGATCACCAGGCCGCCGATGGCGCCGCCGATCATCCAGGGGAACACGAGGGCCTGGTCTTCGAAATCGAAGTACATACTCCACGTCCACGACGCGGCCACCAGAACACCGAGCAAAAGGAAGAGGGTCTTGTTGACGGTACCCTGGACGGACATCGAATCGACGCCAGCCGGCGCCAGGTCACGAAAGGTCTTTTCGCCGAGCACGGGATTGGAAGAGCGCATCATCTGGGACTCCTTCGGTGGTGCTTTCGAGGTCTGTCGGAGCGAATCTTAGGAGGATGGGCCGGGGTCGGCCAGCTTTGAGGGGTCGTGGCGCTCTGGATATGCACGATGCACCGGCTTGTCGCCATGGCGATCCTCGTCGCTGTCCAACGCTTCGGCATCGTAGCCAGAGCGGATGCCAACCACAGTGACCAGCTTCCCCGCGCCATCGACCGTGTAGTCCAATCTCCAGGTTCGATACGCGATGCTATAGGTGTCAGGCCCTGTCGAAGTGATCCGTTTGCGCTCGGCGTCAGTGGGGTCTGACATCAGCTGAACCCGGGCGAAATTTACACAGTCCAGACCACCGTGCTCCAGAATCCAAGCCGCATCTGTGGTCGCGTCCGGCGTGAAATCGATGTCGAATCGGGTCGAGATCACCTCGTCGAGCCAGCCCGAACCGGCCTCGGCAAAGGCATCCGCATACGGTACATAGGGCTTGAGATCCCACACCGGTGTGCGATCGAGCAGATCGTGGCCAGCCACAGTCAGTTGCAGACCGTCGATCGACAGCAGTCGCACGCAGCTGAGACCGATACGATTCGGCCGGTGAGGTGAACGGGTGGCGAACACACCTCGACGTGGTTCGCCCTCTCGAGGGGGCTGCACCCGGGGTTGCCAGCTCTCATTCAGGTGGAATTCGAAGATCACCCAGATGCGCTCGAAACCCTCCAGCCCATCGAGAGCACTTTCAAAGTCGCAACCATCACGCAGTTGGATGACGGCCTCGGTTTCGGGCAGCAGCACGCCCTGGCGCGGCGCTTCATACCGATAGCGCTGGGGACAGGAAACCCAGCCGATGGGCTCGAGGGTGCTCAGCGGTCCCCTAGGCACCTGCTGCCGCGGGCGAGGCGGCGGGCAATTCTGGAATGAACTCGTAGTCCGATTCGGTTTCCTGCCGCTTCATGATCGCGATGATCTCGCGCCACGTCGCCCAGAGACCCCTTGGTGACTCGGGCAATTCATGACGAATCATCCGATGCAGTCGGCCGAGATTGTAACACGGCACGGCGGCATACATATGGTGCTCAATGTGATAGTTCATGTGCCAGTAAAGAAACTGCGTCAGCGGGCTGAGCAGGACAGTTCGTGTACAGAGACGGAAATCGGGCACATCATCCTGTAGCCCCGTGTGCTGCGTGTGGTTGCACAGGAATCGCAGCCAGCCGCCGTAGAACGAGCCGAAGGTCGTGAGCACCGGTATGAGCCACAGCCCCAGATAGAGGCTGCCCGCCACGATCAGCGAATGCCCCACGAGGAGCAGCCTCGCCCAGTTCGCCAATACGCGCCGCCTTTCAGGTTCATTAGCCGGAAACAGGTGCGACTCCCACTCCCCCTCAACTCGACCCAGCGCATGAAGGACCGTCTTACGCAACGTGGCGTAGAAAACACGTGGGTCGAGCACGGTGACGCGAAGAAAATCTGCCAGGGTTAGCCGGCGTGGCAGCGTGACTTCGAGATCATCGGGGGCGTGCAGCGTGTATTTGTGATGCTCTGCGTGACTGGCCCAGAACATGTGATGATTGCGCCACACAAAGAAACAGAATACGCGGGTGAAGAAGCGGTTGAGCCACCGGGTTCGGAAGACGGTGCCGTGAGTCAGTTCGTGGGTGGCGTTGAAGAGGAAGACGTAAACCGTGCCGTGCAGAAACAATACGGGCAGCAGTAGCGCGGCCTGATCCCGGACAAACCACGCCGCCGTCGCCGTCAGAGCGATCAGACTCAGGTGGGCAAGGATCTGCAGCGCCGCCTTGAAATCGCTGCATTGGTTGAGGGACCTCAGTTCCTCTCGGGGAATGGAAGTGCGATACCAGTGGATGGTCCGTGATGCTGTGTCGGGTGCGGTTTGCTCTTCCATATCTCGGATCAGTCGAGGTCAGGTTCCTGTTTGATCGTTGCCCATCCACGTGGTGAGATGGCCGTATCGGTGGGCGGCAGTGCGAAACAGTAATAGAGCCCATCGCCTCCAGTATTCCTCAAATCGCTCTGGCTGCAGCCACGCGATGCGTGGGCGGAATTCCAGGACGTCGGATTGGCGCCGCCGCCGGTTCGATCGTGATGGCCCACTTGAGATCCAGCGCGTCCGTGCCGATCCACTCGTTGCCATTGCGGCCGAGGTAATCGTAGCGGAAGGTGTCGCTTACCAGGACGATGATGTTCATCATCAGGCCCTACGGAAGATGTTTGCGGAAGAACTCGAACCAGTTGCCATGCATCACCCGTTTCACATCCTCATCACTGAAACCACGATCGGCGAGCAGAGGCCCCACCTTCTGCAGATCGGCGATCGTGTCCAGATCGCGTGGCGTCTGCTCGGTGCCATAGCCACCATCCAGATCTGATCCGATACCGATGTGGTGGGTATTGCCCGCCAGATCACAGATGTGAACCATGTGATCCACCAACGCGTCGAGACCCAGCACATCGGGTTTGGTTTCGCCTCTGATCCACCCCGTTTGTAGCATCCAGGCGTCGAGAGCACCGCCGATGACACCACCACGGGCGATGATCGCCTTGATCTGATCGTCATCGAATTGGCGCGGATCCGGCACCAGCGCCCGGCAGTTGCTGTGACTGGCCAGCACAGCACCACCGAAGGCGTCGAGAGCTTCCCAGAAGGCCTTGTCCGCCAGGTGCGTGAGATCGAGGATCATCCCCGCTTTCTCCATCGCCGCCAGCAGCGATCGCCCCCGATCGGTCAGGCCGCCCACCATGTCGTGGCCGTAGGCATAGGCGCTGAACCCGTAGTGTGACAGGCCCACTGCTCGCAGACCGTCGTCCCACCAGGACGCCACGTGATCGGGATCGATGATCGGATCGGCACCCTCCATACTGAGGATGTATCCCAGCGGCGTGGAGGCGCTGTCTTGTTCCCACTGCTTGATATGAG
Organism: Gemmatimonadota bacterium; assembly: GCA_002712305.1. GTDB lineage: Bacteria > Latescibacterota > UBA2968 > UBA8231 > UBA8231 > UBA12574. Next base: position 37,797 of record PATE01000084.1, read on the forward strand.
CGTCGAGACCGGTGCGATCAGAGACCTGCCGCATAACCCCCTCCGCTTCGAGGGCACGATAGTAGGCCAACTGACCCTGTGCCTTGCCGTAGGCAATCTTCTGATTGGCGGCGCCCGTGGCCGGCGACCCGGGCCAGGCGACACGACAGATCACGGTGGCGACGGACAGAGCGATCTCGCCCTTACGCATCTCGGGCAGCGTCGTCGTGCCGCAAGCACGCCCCTTCTGCTCCATCCCCTCTTCCTGCTTGCGAATCTCGAACACGTCCAGTTCGAGATCGCGGTCCCAGTTGATGGCATTCATCGAGAGATCGAGGTGGGCATCGACGAGAATCATGAAGACTCCTTCAGGAGGGATAACACTGGGTGATGGCGGGGCTACATGAAACGCAAGAAGCCGAAATCATCGGGCGAGTGGGCATTCCCGTAGGTTCGAACCCACTGAGCGAATTCGGCACCACGATACGTGCGGACGAAATTGAAACCCCACAACGTCCCCGACTGTGGGGCCGGCAATTGGGGATCGGCGAAACGCAGGGCGATCTCCACCGACCAGCGATCGTCACCGACGTAGCTGCTCCACTGCACGTCGGCATCCCAGTCGGTATCACGACTCTCAAGGCCACCCTCGTGCCAGGCATCCTCCTTCATGCCGTCGGAGGTCACGCCGAGATGCATATAGCTACGATGATCGAGATTGGCGTCGAGAAAAACCTCGACCAGGTCGTTCTGCCAGATGAGCATGTCTTCGCCCGAACTCGACCGAACCAGCTTCGCCGTCTCTTCATCATACCCGACGAAACCGAGATACAAACGCTCGTCGTCGTGGCCGAGATAGAGCTCCGATTCAACATCGGAAGGCAGGGCTGCCTGGTGGGACGAGACGAACTGGTAGAACGCATCCGCTCTGATCGCTGATTGCCAACTGTCTTCGTCGACGCGACCATCGATGAGGGGTCGTGTCGTCAGCCGTGGCACATCCATCAGCATCCCGTGTTCACGCAATCGCTGCAGGCCGGCCGAGACGTCGCCCCGATCGAGACTCAGTCGCGCCAGACGATAGTTGGCCCGTTTGCTCATCGGCACACGCCGCAGCACCTCGCGATAGGCCGAATCGGCCTCATCCTCCTGTGCCTGCAGCTGCAGCGTGCGCGCCTCGTCGAGACGCTCGCCCACCAGTTCCTCGGCACGAATCGCGGCTTCGCCCCGAACGCCCTTGTGTGGGTCATCGAGAAGTTGCGCCGCCCGTTGACGTACCGGGTCCAGTTCTTCTGACGGCACCTTTCCTGCCAGCAGCCGCAAGGCGTGGAGCGAATGGTGTCTCACATCCCCATGTTCGTCGTAGGTGCCCACGTCCAGCAGGGCTCCATACAGATCGACGAGGTGATAGTAGCCGGCGGCGATAGCCACAGCTGAACGAACCGCGGGGTCAGGATCGGACTGCAGAAGTTGGGTCAGGGTTTCCGGAATTCGAGGGTCGGACACGCGGGCCACGAGACTGGCCATGGCGTGAACGAGGCGGGGTCGCGAGGCGGTTCGATCGGGATCGGCGAGGGCCTCTACCATGGGACCGACGGCACGATCCTTGGCCAACAGCAGTTCGAGCATCGCCGCTTCACCGGCGGCGTCCTCGCGCGCCAGATCGTCCATGGCATCGTCCATGGATGGACCACAGGAGATCAACAGGGCCGACAGCATGATGAAGACGTGGGGCCCGGCGTACGGGTATGGGTTCTTCAAACGACGGTTCTCTCAGATGCAGGCTGGTTAGAGGGCAGCAGTTCGTGGATAGAAATCGCGATGGGATTGCTCCGGCGCTCGCTGAATCTTGCTGAATCAATACGTCGCGCGGCCTCCGCTGATATCGAGGCAAGCGCCGGTGGTGAAGGTAGACTCGTCGGACGCCAGAAACAGCACCGTCGCCGCGACCTCTTCGGGTCGTCCCAGTCTGCCCATGGGGATCTTCGACGTCAAGAACTCGACGCGGTCTGCCTCCATGCCGTCCAGCAGGGGCGAATTGATCAGTGCTGGCGCCAGGCAGTTGACGCGGATCCCGTAATCAAGCATCTCCTTGGCCAGCGTCTTTGTGAAACAGATGACGCCTGCCTTTGACACCGAATAGGGCGCCATGTTGGCGTTGCCCTCTTTGCCAGAGATGGACGCCATGGAGACGATAACACCTGACTTCTGCGGAATCATGTGACGGACGGCGGCGCGCGAGCACAGATACGTGCCCTTCAGATTGATGTCGAGGACGCGATCCCAGTCGGCCACCTGCAGATCGTGCACGGGCGTGTCCGTGCCGACGATCCCGGCGTTGTTGACGAGAATATCGAGACCGCCGAACTCGTCGATCACCTGCGCAAAAGCGCGGTCGACTTCTTCTTCCTGTGAGATATCTGCCGTGATCGCCAGAGCGTGACCTCCGATCTCTGCGACGGCTCTCGATGCTCCTGTTCCATCGACATCGATGATGGCAACACGGGCACCCTCGATGGCCAATCGTTGGGCGATCGCATGGCCGATGCCGCGTGCAGCACCGGTGACGATCGCCTTGCGGCCTTTCAGGGGTTGCGGGTCCATGACCGGCGGTCTCCATTGGGGGTGGAAAGCTGACCAGGACGGTCAGCGGGCCGGAGTATGGGTCGGATCGCTCTGCGCCGCAAGCAGAATGCTACCGGCGGCTGATCTGGCTACGGGTTGCTGGCGTCCGGGAGACCCGGAATCAGGCGGGAATCTCTACGTATGAGGAGTAGGACTTCAGATCTGGCGGCTGCAGGCCCTCCTCCCGGAGACCCTGCAGGTTGGAACTCAATCGCTTGCCCCATCTCGCGTTCAACCTCAGCTCGATCCGCGCCCGTTGCGATACACCCAGGTAGATCGGGTGAGTATGCTGAGAATCCCGTGTCCATTGTCTCCACGATGATGAGGTATTTCATGGCCGGAGTCCCGCCTGCTTGAGTATGCTGTTTGCCGTCCCGGTAGCAAGGTCGTTGCTCGGCTTGCCTGCAACTGTCACTCGTCCTGGTTTTGCATCGTGAGCGGACTGTCGATGAGACCCGCGTTGGCGGATGACGTACCAACCGTCGTCCGTGAGTATTCTGATGGCTTCGCGCACCTTCATAGAAGGTAGCAATGCACAAAGGGCAGACCAACGATCTCTCGACTGCTCGAATCAGATTTGCTCTTTCTGCTGACCCAGTTCCGACACAACCTTGTGTCGCTTTTGAATCGAAAATGTCGAGCACATTGCCCTGCCCGGAGCGGGCTTACCGCCGACTGTGGCCGACCCGCTCCGCGACGGTCTTGATGGAAGCCTCTGTCAGAGACGACATTCCAGCGTCGTCGACCGATCCTCCTCAATGACGGAAACAGTCCATGCTCTTTGCTCGTCGTCTGATCCTGCTCGCCCTTTCCCTGGTTCTACCCGTGGCGATCTTCGCCGAGGAGCCCAAACAAGACGATCGTCTATCGTGGTTCCGTCACGCACGCCTCGGCATCTTCATCCACTGGGGCATCTACACCGTAGAGGGCATCGACGAGTCGTGGTCCTTCTTCAATGGCTACGTCAGCTACGACGACTACATGGCACAGCTCGATGGGTTCACGGCAGATCGCTACAAGCCGAAGGACTGGGCGAAGTTGATCGAGCAATCGGGTGCTCGATATGCCGTGCTCACGACAAAGCACCACGATGGTGTGGCCCTGTGGGACACGCAGGAGAACGATCTGTCCACTGTGAAGGCCACGCCGGCGGGTCGTGATCTGGTGAAACCCTTCGTGCGTGCTCTACGCAAACGCGATCTGCGTGTGGGGCTCTACTATTCCCATTTGGACTGGTCCCATCCCGACTATCCAATTCAGACGCGCACGGAGCGACGCTACGACGAAGACCCTGAACGCTGGCAGCGTTTTCTCGACTTTCGCGAGGGCCAACTACGCGAACTGACGACGCAGTTCGAACCAGATCTGCTGTGGTTCGATGGCGACTGGGAAGTGGGTGGCTCCGACGTATGGAAATCGGCTGCTCTGCGTGACAGCCTGCTCACGTGGCAGCCGGAGGTGATCCTCAACTCCCGCATCAACGGCCACGGCGACTACGCTACGCCCGAGCAGGGTCTTCCCGTGACCCCACCCGAGGGTGCGTGGGAGCTGTGCATGACCATGAACGATTCGTGGGGATACCAGGACAACGACCACAACTACAAGACGCCCTATCAGATCATCCGCATCTTCGCCGATGTGTTGGCTGGTGGTGGCAATCTGCTCCTCGACATCGGTCCACGTGCGGATGGCACGATCCCGGAAGAGCAGGTGGCCATTCTCGAGAAACTTGGCCGCTGGACCTCCGCGAATTCTGAGGCCATCTATGGCACCACCGCCGGCATTCCTGCAGGTCACTTTTATGGCCCAACAACGCTGTCGAAAGATCAAGAGACGTTGTATCTGTTCCTGCCTCATCAGCCGAGTGGTCCCATCGTGATCAAGGGGCTGAAGAATGCGATCAATCGCATCCGCATCGTCGGCAATGGGACCAAGCTGCCGCATCAGATTCTCGGTAAGGCGTATTGGAGCCAGGTTCCGGGCATCGTCTACATCGACGTGCCGGAAGCCGAGGTGGATCCGATGATGACGGTCATCGCCCTGCAGTTGAAGGGTCCCGTCGATCTGCATCGGGACTGAGCCTCGGTTCCGAGGTGTTGCCTGTCCGACGCGCATCGCTTTCTCCGTCCACGCAGCTCAGATCTGGATCATCCAATGAATGTGCCCGCTGAAGATGCCACCCGTGTATCAGTCGAGTCTCTTCGTTCCTTTCTGATCGAACTGTTTGGCAAGGTGGCGATCCCTGATGAACACGCCGAACTGGTGGCCGATCTGCTCATCGACACGGATCTGCGGGGCGTCGTGTCACACGGTGTCATGCAGGTCGAACGCTACGTGCGTGGCTGGCAGGAGGGCACCTGCAATCGAACCCCGGAAATCGAGATCCTCAAGGAGGGTCCCGCCACGGCGGCGCTCAATGGCGACGGCGGGCTTGGGTATATCGTCGCCACGCGTGCCATGGAGATGGCCATCGAACGCGCCGAGTCCATCGGCGTCGGCGTGGTGACCACGACCTATCACGATCACGTCGGCAGTACGGGCAAGTATGTGCGCATGGCCCTTCGACGCGGGTTGATTGGTGTTGGGCTGTCGGGACGCAACGCAGCGACCTCATATAGTCGCCAAGCAACCATCGATGGTTCGATTCAGGGCAGCCCGCCCTTCTGCGTCGGTATGCCCTCGGGCCCGGATCAACCACCGTTCATGCTCGACATGTCCACGAAGATCCCATGGGAAGAGGACGTCTTCGCCAGAATGCCTGAGGTCTATCTGAAGGCGATCGGCATTTCACACATTGCCAACATCCTTTCAGGCACCCTCGGCGGTCAGATGCAGCCTCGGTTCGATCGGGACCAGATCGCCTTTTCAGGCGCAAATCAGTCCGGCTTCTTCATGGCCCTGCAGATCGATCGCTTCGTGGATCCGGCCGCTTTTCTCGGTGACATGGATCATCTCATGGCCGAAATCAGTCAGATGCGCCCCCTGCCCGGCTTTGATCGGGCGGATCTTCCAGGTGGACCGGAATGGCGACGAGAGAAGGCTTTCCGCGAGGATGGGATCCCGCTGCACCCACAGGCACAGGAGCAGATGGAAGGACTGGCCAGGGAATATCAGGTGAAGGTGCCCTGGTAGATCGGTTGCTCTCTGATATTATTATGGTCATATTACTATGGTCATAACGAGAGGGACTATGGTCATCGCAGCAGGAAAATTCAAGGCGATCTGTCTGAAGTTGATGGACGAGGTTAATCACACGGGCGAAGAGGTGGTTATTACCAAACACGGAAAGCCGGTGGCAAAGCTCGTCCCGATCAACGCCGAAACCCGGCGTCATTCCTTTGGTCTCCTGTCGGATCAGACGGTTGTGTACGGCGATCTCATTGAGCCAATTGAGGAAGATTGGGAGGCCGATGGCTGAGCGGCGAACGGCCTACCTGTTAGACACACACATCTGGATCTGGTGGATGATCGGGGCAGATCCCCTGCGCTCCTCTCCAGCCAGAGAACGGATCGCCAGGGCCATCGATGAGGAATCCGCTCGCGTGTCTGTCATTTCGCTATGGGAAGTCGGCATGCTCGAGGCACACAAGCGGATCAGTCTCACCGTGGACGTCGAGACCTGGACTCGGCAAGCCCTCAGCTCTCCGGGTTTGTCCCTCGCTCCCCTCACGCCCGACATCGCTCTGGCCAGTTCACGTCTTCCCGGCGAGATCCACGGGGATCCAGCCGATCGGATGCTGATCGCCACGGCGCGCAGTCTCGGGGCGACGCTCGTGACACGTGATCGCAGAATTCTGGAATATTCCCAGGCAGGACATGTGACAACCCTCGCAGTTTGACCGCGGGCGGCTCGATGCGGGATTCCTCTGCCCCCGGTTGAAGCAATCCACCCAATCGATCACCTTTGCCATCCCCAAGCCGGAGGAGTGATGCGCCCCCCTCCCCGGTGGCTCTCGTCTCGGGCGTCGGACTGCGAACCCTCTTGAGTTCCCCCGTCACACTCGCCGTGGTCGGTGCCGGTGGCCGCGGCAGTGGCTACGCCCGATTTGCCGAAGAGTTGCCTGACCGCGCCAAGGTCGTCGCCGTCGCCGAGCCACGCGACGTATATCGCCAGCGCCTCGCCGATACCCATCACATTCCTGCCGATCAGGTTTTCACCGACTGGCGCGACCTGGTCTCAGCGCCAAATCGGGCCGACGCCGTCCTCATCTGCACGCAGGACGCGATGCATGTCGAACCTGCCATCGCTTTCGCCGAGGCCGGGTATCACATCCTGCTCGAGAAGCCGATGGCCCCCGACGCGGAAGGTTGTCGGCAGATCGTCGAGGCCATCGAAAAGGCGGGCGTCATGTTTGCCGTCGCCCACGTCTCCCGCTACACGACCTTCAGTCAGCAGGTGAAGTCGATGCTCAACGACGGTCTCATCGGCGACATCGTCTCGCTGCAACGACTCGAGCCTGTGGGCTACTGGCACCAGGCCCATTCCTTCGTGCGCGGCAACTGGCGCAACGAGACCGAGTCTTCCTTCATGCTGCTGGCCAAATCCTGTCACGATATCGACTGGATCCGCTACATGATGGGTGTCGAATGTGCCGCCGTGTCCTCCTTTGGTTCGCTGCGACACTTTCGTCCAGATCAGGCACCGGAAGGCGCCACCGAGCGTTGTCTGGATTGCCCCGTCGAAGCCCAGTGCCCCTATTCAGCGAAGAAGATCTACCTCGGCCGCCTCGCCGACGGACAGGCGGGCTGGCCGGTTGATGTGCTCACGCCGAAGCCGACGGTCGAGTCTGTTACCCAGGCCCTGCGTGACGGGCCCTATGGTCGCTGTGTGTATGCCTGCAACAACGACGTCGTCGATCATCAGGTCGTGAACATGCGTTTCGCCGACGACTCGACGGCGGCCTTCACCATGACCGCCTTTACTGAAGCCGCGGGTCGACGCACGAACATCTTCGGCACACGCGGCCACATCTACGGCGATGGACAGCACATCCATCACTTCGATTTTCTCACCGACAAGACCCAGACCATCGATACTGCGACGGGCGATCCCTCGATCCTGGGCGGCCACGGCGGTGGCGACGGAGACCTGATGGACGGATTCGTGCGTGCCGTTGCCACCGGCGATTCGTCATCGATCCTGTCGGGCGCGCAGGAAACCCTCGAGTCGCACCTGATGGTCTTCGCCGCCGAAACGGCGCGTCGCGAAGATCGTGTCGTTCCTGTCCGCCTCGATCCCTGTCAACCTCGATCGACGACCGGGTGAGTGACGCCCCCACATCTGCGCCCGGCGAATCCGTCACGGACGGACGGATGAAGGTCCTGTTCGTGTTGTCCCTGGCCGAATTGCTGGGCATGGCCCTGTGGTTTTCAGCGACGGCCGTCGTCCCTGCTCTCACCCAGGAATGGCAGTTGACCGACTCCGGGCGTTCCTGGCTGACCATGTCCGTGCAGATCGGGTTCGTCGTGGGTACCCTGCTCAGTGCCCTGGCTAACCTCCCCGACATCGTGAACTCGCGTCGCCTGTTCACCATCTGTGCCCTGCTCGGAGCGCTGTGCAATGCGTCGATCGGCTGGTGGGTGAATGCCATCGAGCCCGCCATCGTCCTGCGCTTCCTCACCGGTGTCTGTCTGGCGGGGGTCTATCCACCGGGCATGAAGATCATGGCCACCTGGTTTCGTGAGGGACGAGGCATGGCCATCGGCATGCTGGTCGGTGCCCTCACCATCGGCTCCGCCTCGCCCCATCTGCTGCACGCACTCGCGGGCGAGGCTGACTGGCGACAACTCATGTTCCTCGCCTCTGCCTCGGCCGTAGGGGCGGCGATCCTGTGCGCTCTGTTCGTCAGCGATGGCCCTTATGCAACGGGGGGAGCGCGCTTTGATTGGCGCGCCGCCGGACGAGCCTTCGGCGACCGCGCGGTACGACTGGCCAACTTCGGTTACCTCGGCCATCAGTGGGAACTCTACGCCATGTGGACATGGATCCCCATGTTTCTGCGCGCCAGCATCGAGATCTCCGATCCCTCGCTGGTCCCCTGGACGGGGGTGGCTGCCTTCAGTGTCATCGCCGTCGGTGGCATCGGATGCGTGATGGCCGGCATGATCGCCGATCGGGTCGGCCGCACCCGCGTGACCATCGTCTCTATGGCGGTCAGTGGAACCTGCTGCCTGCTCGCCGGTCCTCTGTTTGGAGGGCCTCCCATCCTGCTTCTGGCACTGTGTCTCGTCTGGGGATTCGCCATCGTCGCCGACTCCGCCCAGTTTTCGGCGAGCATCACCGAGTTGTGTGATCCGCAGTATGTGGGAACGGCCCTCACCCTGCAGACATGCCTCGGTTTCTTGCTGACCTTGGCGTCGATCCGCATCGTACCCTGGTTGGTGGGTCCCTTCGGCTGGGAGATGGTCTTTGCCTTCCTCGCCATCGGACCTGTCTTCGGCATCATCTCTATGGCCCGCCTGCGCCGCCTACCGGAGGCAGCCAAGATCGGCGGCGAAACGTTCATCGATCGGAGTTCGGCGTCATGATTCTGTCCAGAGCGCGAGAAGTCACGCGTGCCCTAATCGTGTGTTTGATGATCTTTGGCGCCATGGCCGTGTCGGCCGTCGACGCGTATGAGGCCCTGCCTGGCCGCAGCTTCTATACGGACGAAGCGGTCGGCCACCTCGTCTTCCTCGACCTGGACGAGTCACAAGACCTGACGGCTCCTCTCACGGCCGATGTCCTTCTTCAGGGTCGTCTGCTCGTGGAAGGTGCACCCGTGATACGGGGGCGTCAGTGGAGTGTCGCCTTCCCTCTCGCATCGCTGCCGCAGGGTGAAACGGAAGTGACGAGTCGGGTCTTTGTGGAAGACCGCACTCTCGGCCAGGTCAGCACGAGGATCCGTCGACTACCCCCTAACCCGCGGGCGGTGAAAATCGATCGACTTACGGGCGGCCTGGTTGTCGATGGTCTGCCGCTGCTGCCCGTCGGGTTCTACTGCTACTCGCCGGTGCAACCGACCCTGGCCGAAGAAGAAGTCGTGCGGGGCTTCAACGTCATGAGTCCCTACCAGAGCAATGATCCGGCGACTCGCGACGAGCGACGCGCCTATATGGATCGGGCCGCCGAACTGGGCATGAAGGTCCACTATCAACTGCTGCGCGTCGCCGGTGGCGGCGGCGTTTCCCTCGGGACTCCGGCAGATACATCCTCGGTGCGGCGCGAAGCCTGGTTGCGTGAAGAGGTGGAAGCCTTCCGCGACCATCCGGCCCTGCTCGCCTGGTATATCTCCGACGAACCGACCGGGCACGGTGCCACCCCCGAACAGCTGCAGCGTTCCTACGATCTGGTTCACGAACTCGACCCCTATCACCCCATCACGATCGTCTTCGTCAATCCGGGAAAGGCCATCGACTTCGCGGGCGCCATGGATCTGGCAATGGTCGATCCCTACCCGATTCCCAATGGAGCACCTGGCAGTGTCGTCGGCGCCGTGCGCACCCTCGTGCAGGACCTGTCACCCCGCATTCCGGTCTGGATGGTGCCCCAGGCATTCGGCGGTAGCGAGTGGTGGACACGAGAACCGATCGGCCCGGAGCTGCGACTCATGTCATGGCTCGGACTCATCGAGGGGGCGACGGGCATTCAGTATTTCATCCGTCATGGGCTCAGCCGTTTCCCCAAGTCGCCTGTGACCTGGTCTGCCGCCAGTCAGGTCGCGCTCGAAGCGTCGGCGCTGACGCCCGCCCTGCTGTCGACGGAAGCGCCACCTACGGTGATCACCGAACAGAACAGTGGGATCCGCGCCACAGCCTGGCGTCACGAAGGTCAGGTGATCGTGGTCGCTGCGAACACCGAGAATCGTCCCGTGCCCATGCAATTGGAGCTGCCCGATCTGACGATTCAGGGAGACGCGGAAGTATTGTATGAGGAGCGGAGTCTCGCGTTCGACACAGGCTCGGGCACGCCGAATCCTCTCGATTTGCTGTCGGTCCCTTTGGGATTGGTCACGGGTATCCTTCGACGACAGCCCGAAGCCCCGGAACCGACCACAGCGGCGATCACCTCCGGCGTCGTCCTCGAGGAATCGATGCCACCCTATGGTGTCCGTCTGTATCGGCTGCACGAAGTCGGGGAAGCTGAAGATCAACTGAGTGTGAGCCCGCTCAATCGTACGATCGACCCGAGCTTCGAGTGGGATGCGTCGGCCTCGGTTCCCTCGGCACTCTATGCCAGCACGGGCAAGGGACGGGGTGCCACCTATTTCGTCGACGACCGCGTCGCCTACCACGGTCGGCGCTCGATACGCCTGCATACACCGCGGGCCGGTGAGGGTGTCACCCTGGGGCCCTACTCTCCGCGCGTCGATCCACTGCGGAGCTATCGACTCTCCGTGTGGGCAAAGGCCGCTGAAGGTCCTGAGCCACCGACCCTGCAGCTGGCCACCAGCATGGGCCGAACCGATTCGATCCGCCATGAACTGACCACACAGTGGAAGCGCTACAGTCTGGATGCGATGGCTGTAGATGGTGCCGCCGCCCGCGCAGGACTCCGGTTGTCTTTGGTCACGCCGGGAACGGCATGGCTCGATCTGCTTGAGTTCTACGACATCTCTCCCCACATCGTGAGCAATCCCTCTCCGGATGGAGAGCTCCATGTCTCCATGGAGAGTTTCGTGCGAGATGCGGAGTTGCGGTACGCCATCGACACCGAGGTCACCGCCGATTCGCCACTCTACACAGGTCTGGTCAAGCTGGGCGGATCATCTGAGGTTCGTGCGGGGTTGTTCCGGGATGGCCAGGCGCTGTCGACGGCGACACTGGCTCTTCATAACCACTCGGCAGTCGGGCGGTTTGTCGACCTGGGTCAGGAACCGTCGCCGCGTTATCCGGGTCACGGGGCCCGGACCTTGACGGATGCCGTTTTGGGAGGTGCCCAGTTCAACGACCCGCGCTGGCTCGGTTTTGAAGGCACCGACGTGGTGGCCGTCGTCGACCTGGGTGAGACCATCGCCATCGATCGGGTGGCTGCTCGTTTCTTCCACAATGCCGCCTCCTGGATCTGGCTTCCGCGCCGACTTCAGGTCGAGGTTTCCGCCGACGGTGAACGGTTCGCCTCTTTCGGGGGTACCGTGCACGATGTGGACGATCGTGCCTCGGGCAGCTTTGCCCGGGAGATGATCGTCGAGGGAGACCCTGTCATCGCTCGGTATGTCCGTGTCTACGCAGAGGGAATTCGGCAGTGCCCCGAATGGCATCCAGGGGCTGGCGGTCCTGCGTGGGTCTTTATGGATGAGATCCGCGTGAATCCGGAGGGAATGTAGATGAACGTGTCGCCAGATCAGATCACGAAACGTGACCTCCCGTATCGGAGCGAATTCCGCCCTGACGAGTTGACCGAGATTCGTGCGTGCACCGAGACTCATGGGTTTGCCATCGTCAAGGGACTGCTGCCCGACCACATCGTAGAGATGCTGCAGCGCGAGGTTCAGCGCGTCGTCGATCCGGACAAGACCATCGGACCGGGAGAGAGCCGGACACACCTGTCCTTCATCGAGACTGCCTATGACGCGTGGGTGCTGTTCGAATACGAACCCTTCATGAATCTGCACCGCGCGTTGATCGGTACCGACGAGCTTTGTGTGCATCGGTCGGCGGCCATCATCCGCAAGACCGGCTCGAAGGTCGTGAACTGGCATTCCGATTGGGGCGGGTATCTCGAAGGACCGCCGAAGAACACGGGAGACGTGCTCAACCGTGGATTGTGGCCTTCGGGCAAGTGGTTCTACATCACCGGTTCGCGTCCAACCCACGGTGGACTGTGTGTGATCGAGGACTCACACGTGGAGGGCTGGCATGGCCCCGAAGGATTCAAGCTCACCGCCGATCGACGTTCCTTCTATCGAGACGACGGCAGGGATGAATCCCGCTACGATCATTTCGACATCCCCGGCCTCGTCCCCCTCATCACCGACCCGGGTGATTGTCTCGTCTTCGCCCACCGCACTCAACACGGCGCCTTCTCCAACCAGGAAGAAGAGGACCGGCTCTCGTGCGCCGTCGGCTTCCGCGACCGAGCCCATCGTATCGATGCCCCCTGGGACCTGCCGGCGTCGGCTCGCAAGTTCGCCAGCGAACTGCCCGACCACCTCAAGAGGTACGCCGACGGGTATGTCGGGATCGATCCCGGATGGAAGGGCGCCTGAGTCTGGACGCGTATCTGTGCGGCGAGTTGACGTCGCGACAATGACCCACCGGCCCAACCGGACGAGACTGTATCCGCACCGCCGGACGATGTAGTTTTCCGGCTCCTTCTCCCCCGATCGCGCTTCGGAGCCCAATGACCCGGCCCCTTGTCTACGTGAAGTCTGATCTCGAGCAGGCCCATCTGGGCTCACCGGAACGTGCCGCTGCCCTCGGCAGACTCAAGGAAGTGGCCGAGATCGTCTACTACGATGGCGTCCTCGACGGTGACCGTGCTGACGAGAATCTGATCGCCATCCTCGCCGCTGGTCAGTGGATCGAGCCAGAATTCTACGCCGCCTGCTCCCAACTGAGACTGGTTGCACGATGGGGTGTCGGTTTCGAAAAGACACGGATGGAGGTGGCCACCGAACACGGCGTCCTGGTCACGACCTCTCCCGTGCACATGAACACGGTCGCCGAATACGCCCTCACACAGTGGCTGGCGACGCTGAAGCGGATCCACACCCTGAATCGAAATGCCCACGCGGGCGACACGGCGATCATGACCACTTACGAAGCGGAGGGGTCGTGCCTGGGGCTCTACGGATTCGGTCGCATCGGCCAGGAGATGGCCAAACGAGCGCGTCCACTGCTCGGGGACAGCGGCCGACTTCTCGTCTATGATGTGCGGCCCGCTATCGGCGAATTGGCGTCCCGATTCGGCGCCGAGGCCGTATCTGATCCGGTCGAGCTGTTCCGCCAGTGTGATTGCGTCTCTCTGCACATGTCCGGCGATGAACCGCTCGTCTTCTATGAACAGCTTGTCGAGATGCAGCCCCACGCGTCCCTCATCAACCCCTCTCGCGGCAATCTTGTCCTCGATGCAGATGTAAAGCGGGCGCTGGATGAGGACCGGTTCGCCCACTATGTCATCGACGACCCCTTGACCGACACGCGCACCATCTACATCGACCATCCCAAGGTGATTGCCACCAATCACAATGCGGGAATCACCGGCGCGTCCATGGCCCGCCTCGACGGCTGCACGGTAGACCAGATTCTCGATGTCATCGAGGGCCGAGAACCGCCACACATCCTCAATCCGGATGCCCTGCAGCACCCGCGTGTGCAGGGCTGGTTTACAGCCTCGTGACGGCCGCCGATGTGGAAGCCTATCTGCACGAACACATTCCCCAGTCGATCTCGATGGGTGTGCGTGTGGCGAGTCTCGATGAGCGGGGCGTGCGACTGACGGCGCCCCTCTCCCCCAATATCAACCACAGGGGTACCGTCTTTGGGGGCAGTGCCGCTGCCGTGGCCATGCTCGCCGGCTGGGCGCTCGTTCACGCGCACCTAGCTGGACGACCGGGTGTCCGCCTGGTCATCCGGCGGCAACAGATGGAATTCGATGCACCCATCGATGGCGACTTTGACGCGGTTTGCGAAGATCCGGGAGACGAGGGGTGGGCGCAGTTCGAACGCGGCCTGGAGCACATGGGAAAGGGACGCGTTCAGTTGCGCGTCCGACTAAACCGTGGCGCAGCCGACCTGGCCACCTTTGACGGTGTGTACGTCGCCGTGAGCGCGTGACGTCACGACAGGAGACGAACGATCATGACGGGACTGAGTAGCGAGCAGGTGACGAGATTCCGAGAGGATGGGTATCTCCTCCTAGAAGACGCCTTCGATGCAGATGTGCTGGACGGGCTACAGACAGAACTGACCGAACGCATCGATCGATGGTGTGAACAGGCCCTCGGCGAGGGCCTGCTGAGCGACCTGCTGCCGGATGCCCCCTTCGACAAGCGGCTGGCTCTCTTGAGCGAGCAACTCGAAAACCCGGGGCCGTTGCTGGCCGTGGTCGGCGGAAAACTACGCACGGCGGGGATGTTTCAGATTCTCACACACCCCGATCTGCTCGACATCGTCGAGTCCGTCATCGGCCCCGAAATCCTCGCCCATCCGCAGTTCAATTCGCGCGCCAAACTGCCCCACCAGGACGCCTCGGTCGTGCCCTGGCATCAGGATCTTGGATATCTCGAAGCCGACGCAGAAGAGACCTTTATGGTCAATTTCTGGATACCCCTCGTGGATGCGACCGAAGAGAACGGCTGTATGGAGGTGATCTCCGGCTCTCACAGAGCCCCCCTCATCGCCCACGCGCCGGGGATGGGTCCAGGGGGCAACTTCAAGGGCGTCGACGATGATCAGTTGCCGCCGGGCGACCGGGTCATGTGCGCCGTGCGCCGCTGCGGCGTCGTGCTGATTCAGCACAAGACGATCCATCGGTCGGTACCGAATGTGTCTGATCACATTCGCTGGTCTCTCGACCTGCGGTATTCCGATCCGCGCCAACCCACGGGGCGGGACAACGTGCCGGGGTTCATCGCCCGATCTGCCGAACATCCGGACGAAATCTGTCATTCCGTGGGCCAGTGGCAGTCGATCGTAGCCGCCGCCGGCGCGCCCTCTGGGACGTAAGTTTCCTACTTCCAATTACTTACACCCCTCTATAGCGCTGCGCACCGGCACGGCGATTTCTGAAAAAACTGGGATGTCTGTGTCCCTTTTGCTGTTTCCTGCATGTCTATTGTGTAGACACGTCTACTGTGTAGAAGTGACGCATGGCGTCCTTCAAAACTCACCCCCCTTTTCTCGAGCGAGGACATCATGGAGAAACAATTCTGCCACATGGAGCTACAGACGGGCGACGTCGACAAGGCACGTGATTTCTATACGGGCCTGTTTGCATGGACGGTTCAAGGATGCCCATGGGCGATTTCACCTACACGATGCTGAAGACGGCCGCCGGCGAAAACGAGATGGGCGGTGGAATCATGCAGAAGGCGTCCCCGGACATGCCGACGCAGTGGCTCTCGTATGTGCTGGTCGAAGACGTGGATGCGTCTCAGAGCAAGGCGAAGGAATTGGGCGGCCAGGTGATCGTCGAGAAAACACCGGTGGAGAATATGGGAACCTTCGGTGTTGTGACCGACCCGACGGGCGCTGCCATCGGCCTGTGGCAGCCGGCGAAGAAGGACTGACCGATCTACAGCGATGGTGGGGGGCGGCGCTCGACGCCGGCGATCCCGAGCCTGGTTTGAACGCGCGCGCCAGCTCACCGATTCGCGCTCCCTCAAGGAACTTCTCGACCGCAAGCTGCGCAGCACCTTCAGCTGACGCTCCGCACGGCCCGGCGCTCTTGTAGAGATTTCGATCGCGCTCTACTCTTGCAATCGCGACTCAATAGCCTCCCGCGGAAAGCCTCGATGCTCGAGATCAGACAGTCCTCCGAAGATGTATTTCCCTCCCGATGAAACAGCTGCAGATCATTGCTCCCGGTCAGGCCGAATGGCAGGACGCGGACGTCCCTACGCCCGGTACGGGTGAGGTATTGCTGAAGATCCGCGCCATCACGACGTGCCCCCACTGGGACCTGCGCCTGATGTCCGGGGACCCCATGTTTCCCGGGGCACGGCTGACCTATCCGATCACACCGGGTCAACCGGGCCACGAATTGGTGGGAGATGTCGTGGAAGTGGGCCCGGGCGTCGAAGATCTCTACGTAGGAGCTCGAGTGGCCGCCTGGCAGGATCGAGGTGCCGACGTGCGGCTCGGCGGATACGCCCAGTTCGTGCCCTTCGCCGCCGCCTCTCTGCTGGAAGTCGGCAGCGAGCTTGCGCCAGAGTCGATCGCATCACTCGAACTGGCCATGTGTCTGCAGGTGAGTTTCGACCGCCTGATCGAGCGCGGCGGTACAGAGGGCAAATCCGTCGCCATCGGCGGACTCGGCCCGGCGGGTATCATCGGTTGTCAGTTGGCCCGGGCCTGGGGCGCCACGCGCGTCGTGGCCGTCGATCCCGTCGCCGAACGACGCGAACTGGCTCTTTCCGTCGGCGCAGACGCCGCCGTCGAACCAACAGAGGCCGACTTCGTCTCTTCCGAAGATGGTCCTGTGGACATCTCTGTTGACTGCGCCGGAGCCGCTGCATCCGTCGAGTTTCTCATGGATCACACCAAGGATGCCGTAGCGCTGTTCGGTGTGTTACGGGATGACGTCGCCTATGGTTGGCGACACTGGCGCGGGCAACTCGACATCATCGGTTATGGACGACACAATCGCGAGGCTGCCGAGCGCGCCCTGACCCTCATTGAGGACGGACGTCTCGACCTGAAGCCAATCGTGACACACACGCTGCCGCTGTCGAGGTATTCGGATGGGGTGAAACTGCTGCACTCGCAAGAAGCGCTGAAGGTGTGCTTCCTCCCCTGGGAGGAGTAGAACGCGAACTACAGCTTGATGGCGGCGATGATCGAGCCGGCCACGAGGCCATGGCCGGCGACATTCCACATCATCATCGAGTGGAAGCGAGAGTTCATCTTCTCTTCAAACGCGAGGAACCTCCCGTCCACGGCAGAGAACTTCCAGAAGAGTCTCTCTTCCACTCCCGAGATCTTGTCTTCCAGGCGCGCAAATCTCTCCTCAACTCGCTCCTCGAAGCGCGTCATTCGGTCTTCGAGTCGGGTCATCCTATGCTCGGAACGGCGATCGCCGTCCGAAGGTCCTGAATATCCTCGCGCAGATATGAGATGCCCCAGTGCATGTCCTGTGTCGCGGGTTCGGGGTTGGATGGCGTGTCAGACACGGAGTTCTCCTTCAGGGTACCACGGTCCATGATGGAAAGCACGATTCTGCGACTTCTCCTCCGCAATCACCGTACTCGTCGATCGCTCGACGTCTCACTGGTGTTTGGGAGCGTAGACCGTGTCATCTGGGAGTCACTCGCGTGAAAGACTCGACTCAGCTCATCTCGATTCCCGCCGGCGCCTTCCGTATGGGCGCTCACAACGGCGGGAAAAATGAACAACCTGTCCGCTCCGTCTCTGTAGACGCCTTCTCCATCGCCGCGACGCCGGTCACACGAGACCAGTACGCGCGCTTCATCGAAGCCACCGGACACAAACCACCCGACAGCTGGACCGATCCCCGCTTCACCGATCCACAGCAACCCGTGGTCTCCGTAACCTGGTTCGATGCCACCGCCTACTGCGAATGGCTTAGCGAGCAGATCGAAGGTTCGGTGCGCCTTCCCACCGAGGCTGAACGAGAGAAGGCCGCCCGCGGTGGCGCAGAAGGCCTGGACTACCCCTGGGGCAACGACCTGTCGGATTGGATGGATCCACATCATCGGGGCGACGACGTTGAGCGACCCAACCGGGTGGGCCAGGATCCTCCGAATGGCTTCGGACTGCACAACATGGGCGATCTCGTGCACGAATGGTGCAGCGACTGGTATGACGCGAAGTACTACGCCGTCGCACCCAAGACCAACCCCCAGGGCCCGGAGACGGGAGTGCGTCGATCATCCCGGGGAGGATCGTGGCGTCACGCGATCAAGGTGACGCGCTGCGCCGCGCGATCCAGTATTCTGCCCGACCGGCGCCTGGCCGACTACGGATTCCGCCTCGCCGCCGATGGCTGAGCTTCACGCGCGTAGTGCCCTCCTGGCGAGTTGTTCGTAGAGCGGCTGACATTCCTTCAACAGCGGCCGCAGAGCATCAGGAAAGGGTTCCTTCTTCGGCACATACGGCTGAAAGCCCGTCGATCGGTGCACACTCGCATACCAGTGCGGCGCCCAGACACCGTCCTCGTCGCGAGGCCCGGCGTCCCACTGCAACATGCTTTCGTCGAAGGTGAGACCGATCCGTTCACACAGCTGTCTCAATACAGAGGGCGGATCGCGCAGAGTCTCGCGCGAATCGAGCACCGTCGGCTCCTGACCGATCTCGTGCAGCGCCTCGAGAAGCTCGAGGTGCTGGGGATACCCCGTATCGCGTAGTGAAGGGGTTTCCACCTGCTGCTGATACGACGGCAGCATGTCCACGGGGTCGCGCGTGAGAATGACATTCATCGTCTTGGCGAGGAATCCGAGATCCAATTCGACGAGATGGTGCGTCATCTGTTTCAAAAAGAGCACCTGTCGATCACAGGGGCCGAGAATCACATCGCGGACGACGGCTTCCCCATCGTTGTCCTGCGAGGCGAGCACCTCATCGGCGGCGGGGTGATACTGTTGCGCAGGCGTGTGAGACAGGTAGTGGGCGTAGAGGGGTTCGTCGACGACGCGGGTATCGGGCCGTTGTGCGAAGGAATACATCAAGGCTGTGGAGATGTTTCGTGGACCACTCCAGACGTTGATGCGCAGCACCTGCGTCACTGCGTTTTGGNCTCTTCCACGGCCCNNTCGATCGCCCCCTCATAGAGCCCTTGCAACCTTGCCGTCATCTCGCCATTTGCACCGGCTGTTTCACGGGCTGCCCCCATACGGCGACCGTCGACCTCGGTGACGGGTGTCAACCCTCCGAAGGTCCCTGTCACGAAGGCTTCATCTGCCCCATACACATCGAAGAGGGAGAAATCCTTCTGGCGACAGGTGATCCCCGCATCCCGGCAGACGTCGATCACCTTTCCGCGGGTGATCCCATTCATGCAGTATTGCCCCGACGACGTCCACACCTCGTCTCCCCGCACGATGAAGAAATTCGTCGCATTGCAGGTGGCCACGAATCCGTGGATATCGAGCATAAGCGCTTCGTCGGCACCCGCTTCCAACGCCTGCATCAGCGCCTGCACCTCGTGGAGTTTGCTGTGGCAATTCAGACGAGGGTCGAGGTAGTCCGGCGACCCGCGACGAATGGTCGACGTGAACAGCCGCACACCGCGATCGCGACTGGTCGGATCCGCCGTCTTGTGTTCGGCGATGATGACGAGATTCGGACCGCTGATCGTGAGCCGTGGATCCTGACTCGGCGTCTTCTTGATCCCTCTGGTGACCATGACGCGCACGTGCACACCGTCGGTCATGTCGTTCGCATCCAGCGTCTGTTGAATCCTGGCCGTCAATTCCTGCCGACTCATCCCGACATCCATGCCGATCGTGGCCGCACCCTGCCACAGTCGATCGAGATGTTCGTCGAGGAACACGAGCACACCGTCGTGCAATCTCAATCCCTCCCACACGCCGTCACCGACGAGATACCCACTGTCGAAGACGGAGATCTTCGCATCCTCTCGGTGCTGCAGTTCGCCGTTGATGTAGATCCGCACATCCGCGTTGCGAGGATCGGCGAGAGCGTTGTGTGTTCCGTGTGTCATCGTGTCGTGTTCTCCTGTGGTAAGCTGCCTGACGCTAGGTGACCGTCGCCGTTGTGGCAACCGATGATCTTCGTAGATTGCCTCATCCAACAAGGAGATCCAATGCCCCTTATCAATCCACTCGCTGACGCCGATGGCACATGGATTCGTGGTAGTTTCCACGGCCACTGCGATGAACACTCCGCCTGCTCATCCGTCCCCCTCGCCGACAGTTTGCGACAGTATGAGGAGGTGGGTGCTGGCTTCGTCACGCTCACCGATCACGACCACATCACCGATCTCGGTCCGGCGAGGCAGCAATATCCCGAACTCGCCTTCCTTCACGGCTTCGAGTACAGCACGCGGGAAAACGTCGTCTTCTGTGGCGATTTGGTGGACGAACTCTTCCGACTGTCCCTCGAAGAAGCGCTGACCAAGGCGGGTGATCTACTCACGATCGTCTGCCACCCGCAGCCCATGGGCGCCGCCCGCGAATACTGGACACGCCCCAAGCTCGAAGCGCTGGGTACCATGCCCGATGGAATCGAGGTGTACAATGGCCACTACGGTACGCCCACGGGGCGCGCCAATGGTCGACAACCTCTCTACAATGACTTCTGGGACGAGCTACTGACGGCGGGACACCACGTGTGGGGATTCGGCAACGACGACTTCCACGACCCGGAGGATTTCTCCAACGCCTGGAATATGGTCCACGTGGACGACGTGTCAGCGACGGGCGTCGTCATCGCCGCAAAGAGCGGACGCAGCTACGCGACGACGGGGCTTCTACTCGAGGACCTCATCGTCGATGGAGATCACGTAGAGGTGCACGTCTCAGCTGACGCCAAGGGCCGCTTCGTCGGCCCGGGTGCTCTGGTTCTGGCCAGCGGCGAGGGCGCTCGGTTCAGTTATGATGCAGGGGATGAGGCCTACGTGCGCTTCGAGGCCGAGTCAGATGCGGGGCGTGTCTTCCTCCAGCCACTGTGGAAAACCTAGACGTCTACAGCATCCCCTCCTTCTTCAGGATGTCCGCCGCGATCGCATAGGTCGTCCCATGCATGGCGATGACCACGAGTCCGAGCCCCTCCGCCAGATAACCACCGGGGTAGAGATTCGGAATGTCGATGGATTCGTAGCTGTGGGGGTGTACGCGCGCCTGGTGCACCTGAAACCGGTAGTTGTCATGTTTCTCCACCAATTGCAGAGGCTGTTCGAATCCCTGAAGCAGCGAGTAGTCGGCGCTGCCGCCGATCTCCTTGAGCACGTGATCCACCTCGATCTGCCGTGTGGTGTCTCCCGATGACAGGGTAACCACACCCCGCGCCTCTCCATCGACGGCCGCGATCTGCCTGATGGATGTGTCGTAGACCGCCTCCAGTCGCTCGGAACCGCCTTCGAGAATCTCGGCGATACGGGCATAGTAAGGCAGGCCACCCCGACTCTGGTTGATCAGCCCCCAGTGATTGGCCTGCGATTGCCGCATCACATACGTCACGTGGCGCCCCGCATCGTGCAGCTCCGTCGCTGCCCAATCGGCCGAGCGTCCGCCGCCCACGACGACGATACGTTCCCCCGGAAAGTCGACGGGTTTCTCGTAGTACTGGGTGACGAAGGGCAGATCTTCGCCGAGCACGTCCAGGTTCCGCAGTTCACAGCGCTGCCCGACGGCATACACCAGATACTTGCACGTGTACTGCCGCACTTCTCCCGCCAGCTCATCTTCCGACTGCGGAAAGGCCGGTCGGCGCAGCGTCACCGGGTCTTTCTCGCGCCAGTCCGAGACGTCCACGGCGCTCACCAGGAATCCCGCTTCGTGGGGTTCAATCTTGGTCACGCGCGTCCACTCACGCACTCGATCCGCCACGCCGAAGCGCTCGGGAATTCGATGGTAGTAGTCGAGCAGTCGTTGCTTGATGATCAGATCATTGACGTCGTAGGACTGGCCGGTCTCTTCCACGTGCTGCGCCAGCGAGTGGAAGGCGAACTCCATCCACTGACCCGGAGACAGGGTCAGCAGATTCTCCGGCACACTGTTCCACAGGCCGCCCACCGGTTCCTGCGTGAGCAGCAGAAAGTCGATGGGGTCCTGCTGGCGGAACTCGAGGGCGATCTGGTCGCCACCTGCGTATAGCTGCCGCGGATGATGCAGCACGCGGAACAGATCGACAGGTGGGATGCCGCGAAACAGCATCGACTCCATGTCGAGGGTGAGCAAGGTCTCCGAGTGCTGGCGGAACATGTCCGCCACCTGCGGATACCGCGCCTGCAACACATTGCTGGCGTGAAAGAAGGGATGCCAGCCACCCAATACCGGTGCGAAGGCCAGACCCGCTGGCCCTCCACCCACGACGATAATCGTGCGATGTTCGGGGGTGCTCACGTCAGCAACACGCTCCCCGTGCGTCATCGTTCGCTCGTATCCGCGGCTGATGCGGCTGCCCGTTCATACCTCGAGTCATCCGACCTTGTCGGGCGCCGCAGCCCAACAGCTTCCCCCGGCGCTGACCGTGGCTCCCTCTCCCGACGTTCGATAACTCGCACCGTGGGCGGCACCGGCGATGCGGTCGACGCGCTGCACTCGATGGCCCATCCCTACCAGACCCGCCTCGATCTGATTCGGTACATCGTATCTCAACTCCAGCGGCTCTCCCGTGGTCACGTGCATGCGCGGCGCCACCGCCGTGTCGCGCAGACTCACGCCCGAATCGACGAGTCGCGCCACCATCTGGGTCATGACGGCGATAATGCGTCGGCCGCCGGGCAATCCAAGCGCGACATCCTGTTCCGGACGACGTAGCAACAGAGTGCCTACGTTGTTCAAGGGTCGTTTGCCGGCCCCCACCGAATTCGACAGCCCGGGTCGTGGGTCGAGACGGCACATGCCGTGACCGAGAATCAGCCCCCAGCCATCGAGGGTAAAACACGAGCCGAAGGCGCCGCCCTGCGTGATCGTCGCCGACACGACATTGCCCTCCGCATCCGACGCCGACACATGACTCGTCTCCTTGATTCCATCTCCAGTTGGCAGCTGATCGTGGTCGACGCGATCGGGCAACTGGCGCAGGGCTTCTGCGCGTCCGGCGGCGTAGGCCGGGGACAGAAGGCGTTCGATCGGCACATCTACGTAGTCGGGATCCCCCAAATGACTCAGCCGATCCCGCCAGACGAGTTTGAGGACCTCCGTCATCTGGTGCCACCACCGCGGGTCGTCGTCGTGCAGCGCCGGCAGATGGTCGAGGATGTTCAGCGCCTGCAGCACCGACAGGGGGCCATTCGGCAAAATACACCCGAACAGTTTGGTGTCGCGATACTGCGCCGAGTAGGCCTCCGTCACGCGGGGATGGAAGTTCGCCAGATCGTCGACGGTGAGAATGCCTCCTGCCGCCTGCAGTTGTTCGGCCATGACCCGGGCAATCTCGCCCTCATACATATCACGCCAACCAGCCTCGGCGATCCGCTTGAGGGTTTTCTCCATATCCGGTCGATGCCAGATGTCGTCAGGCGAGGGTACGGCGTCGTCCTTGAGCAGATGACGCGCCGTCGCCGGAAAACGACGAATGACGTGCTCGTTGTTGGCAATCGACGCGGCCGTCTGCGCACTATAGGGAAACCCGTCGGCGAGCAGATCGAGACTCGGCTGCACGAGCTGTGCCCAGGGTAGACGGCCCCAGCGCTCCCACAGCGTGCCGATGCCGGCCATCTGTCCCGGCACGCCCACGGCCTTCGCGCCAAAGACATTCGCGTCATCCTTCACCGAGCAGTCGTACTCACCCTCGTTGAGACCACCTTCAGGCCGCTTCGGGAGAATCTCGTACAGATGTTCGTGCGCTGCTGCCGGCGCGCGCGAGTTGGAGTCGATGGACCACACCTTGCCACTAGCGCCATCACGCACGACAGCCGACATCATGTAACCGCCGATGCCGGTCTTATCGGGATAGAGCATGGGCACCGCCATGCACGTCGCCGCCGCTGCATCGAAAGCATTGCCACCCTCGGCGAGAATCCGCGCCCCTGCGCGTGCTGCCGCTTCCGGCTCGGCCGCGACGGCACCGATGTCACTGTCGATCTGTGTTCCTTCGATCATGCGTCGTTCCTCCCTTAGCGTACCAGGGCCATGCGACGCGTCAGCTGCTCACGCCGTCCATCGGCACTCACCCACTCAAGTCGGTAGAGGTAGACGCCGCTGGCCACAGAGCGGCCGGCCCCGTCGACGCCGGACCAGTTCGCCAGGTAGCCACCTGCGGCCATCATCTCGTCTGCCAGATCGATGACATGGGCACCGCGAATGTCGAACACCTTCAGCGTCACCCGACCAGGTTCGGCGATGTCGAAGGAGATGGACGTCTCCGGATTGAAGGGATTAGGCGAATTCGGTGCCAGCTGCAGCGCCGCGGGCAGGGCGTCGGACTCGACCTCTTCGACGGCCGTTGGCGTACTCGTCGGCTGCAGCAGCCACTTGGCCGTCTGCGCCTCAAAGAGGAAATCCTCGGGGTCAGCCGCTGCAGAGAGACGATCCTCGCTCAGTTGCACGCGAGCGACGTTGATCGTCTCGCCGTCCGGTGACCACTCGAAGGCCAGTTCCGAGTCATCGGCAGAGAACGTCGGAAAAGCGAAACTGGGGGTCTCCACGATCGGCCCCGCATCACCGGACACGACATCGTAGATCCAGATCTCGTTGCTCTCGAAGTCCTCGTCATAGAAGTCGAAGACCACGTGTCGGGCCGTCGTATTCGAGAAGGCCGGATTTCCCAGATGCAGCCCCTCGGGCTGCGGTGGAAACAGAGGGATCGTCCGCTCCGTCTGCGGATTCAGCAGCCCCACACTCCAGTAGGAGAAGCTATCACCGGTCCCGGTGGGAACCTCGTTGAAGGCATCGTAGATCAACACCTCCGAGTCTTGATCCCAATCCATGGCGTCGGCGAACAGGACCACACTTGTCTCGATCCCCTCCTGCGTCGTGGCACCGCGCAGGATGATCTCACGGCTGTTGTCCGGATCGATCAGATCGAGCATGAAGATCGTCGTGTCCACGAAGACACTCGTCGCTGCCAGCAGCCGACCATCTGGCGACAGGGCGATGGACGACCAGTCCCCCGTGTCGCTGAGAATCTCTTCGTCCGTGCCATCCGTGTTGATGATGCGCAGATCGTTGGCGGCATCGACGAAGAGGATGAACGAACCGTCGGCAGCGACATCCACGGCGTTGCCTGTCTCTGTGAAGACCTGTGTGTTCGTCACGAGGAAGATGTCTTCGTCGGACTGAAAGTCCGAACGCACCAGATACAGACTCGTATCGAAGCCATCGCCATTGACGACGACCATCCACTCCTCCCCCTCTTCGGGGGGTCTGCCTGCCGGGGCCTCGTAACGCCCCTCGATACCGATGCCCACCGCTTCGAAGGCGGCCTCGGCCGCTGCGACCTCCGGCGATCCTTCGCCGAACAGATCGCTCGCCGCTCGATTCACAGCCCAGCGCAGATCCTGGAAATTGGAACGGATGTTGAGATACCCCGCGTCGAGGACCCGGTAGTAGATACGCTCCGTCTTGTCGTGGCCGATCGCATCGGCGATCAGGAAACAGGCGCGATTCGGAATACCACTGTTGATGTGCACGCCGCCATTGTCAATGGAGTCGGGCAGGTTGACGAATTCGTCCATGTGGCTCGGCTGCCAGAAGAAATCGTTCGGGCCGCCGCCATTCGACGGCTGGGCCATGTCGCGCAGCGCCCCCGTCGGAAAAAAGGACGTGCGCGTGATGTCCTCGCCCACGAGCCAGTCATCACGATCGACCATGGCCGCAAAGACATCGGCAAAGGATTCGTTCAACGCTCCCGATTGCCCGCGGTATTCGAGATTCACCGTGCGTTCGATGACACCGTGTGTCATCTCGTGGGCGGCCACGTCGAGGGCGCCCGCCAACGGCTCGAAGACCTCATCTCCGTCGCCGAAGGCCATGAACACGCCATTCCAGTAGGCGTTGTCCATGGGCTGCCCTTCGTCGGTGACGTGGACGACGGAGATCATCGTGCCACCGTTGCCATCGATGCCGGAGCGTCCATGCGTGTCGAGGAAGTACTGGAAAACAACACCGGCGTTGTGATGGGCAGATACCGACACGGGATCGACCCACTGATTGTCGGTGGACACGACGTGAAAGATCTGCTGCGCCGCCGATAGATCCTGGCCTTGTGCATCGAGGGTCAGGATCCCACCGCGCGGATCGTTGAGCAGATCCGGCTGGGAATCGCCAAACATCGGCCGCGATGCATCGAGCAGCACGAATTCGTCGCCCAGTTCATACGTCTGCAGATCCCGCGCCACCCCCAGCACATCCAGCGCCGACGCCGTCGTCGGTCCATCCTCGGCCGTGGCATTGTACCAATCGAGCACGGTGCCATCCGTGGCGTCGATGAAGTAGCGATAACGGTCGCGCAGATTCGGTCGGATTTCCACGAACCACGTCAATTCGAGTCGCTCGGAGTCGGGCAGATACATGCGCTGCGCCGTGGGCCCGTCATACCCCAGCAGTTGGCGCGCCGCCGACCCGAGGGGTTTGAGCTCCCCCAGGCGGTGCGTCAGATGATCGGTGGCGGCTTCGATGGCACGCTGCTTCGGCAGATCCGATGCTGCATCCAGACTCATGTCACTGGGCGAGTAGTGGCCATTGTAGCTGAGCAGTTCGCCCGTGGGCGCCAGATGAAAAACGAGATCCTCCCCCCACACGGGGATGCCATCGATCTGACGTTGAAAAGAGACATGCGCCTCGCCATTCGCGTCGCGCAGTGTCTGCAGGTGCCCAAGCTCGGACTCTGGCTGCTGCAATCGGAAGAACCCCGCATGGTCTGACACCATCGACAGCGCCTGCAGATGCGGCGCGACACCGGCTGCGACTCGTGCCGACCCCGTACGTCCATCGCCATCAATCGTACGAGGCGTGCCGGCGTCATCCGCCCACGTCACCGTCCAGCCTGTGGGCTGCCGTCGTCGCGCCACGACCTCTGCCCATGTGAGACCGGATGCCGTCTGCAGATCCTGAGAAGATCCGGTGACGGCAGCCGCCTTTCCTGCCGTGGGCACGCGTGCCGGAATCTGGCGACCGATAGCGGATAGAGAAGCGGGCGCCGTGACCCGCGGCCCACGCGACAGCTTGCGCTGTGCCTTGGCCGACGGTGTCGCAGTCGTGGTAGCAGTGGCGGGAAGCCCGATCAGCAAGGCGAAGCCTGTGACGGCAACCTTCAGGAACATGAGATCTCCAAACCGTTAGGGTCGTGTTCGGCACAGATCTCTGACAATCTGTACCCACAAGACAAATTCATCTGGCGCCGAATCTGGGGGTGTCTTGCCAGACCACGTCCAGCGGCGCGACGTCGATCCGTCGATCAGACTCGCCCGACTCGTGATATTCCCCCGTTCGTCGCTGTGCCAGTCGAGCAGGCCGGCATCAGCGGTCAGCGGTCGCAGTTGCTGACGCTCGACGTCAGATAAGGGTCGCGACCACAGGGTCGAGTCTGTTCCCGCCCGCATCACGCGAAAGGCGCTCACAGTACCGGCACTGTCTACTTGGCATCCAGTGTAGATCCCCGTCACGCCACCGCCGGAAGTGATGCGCACGGCGGGCATGGGCGCCGCCGCCTCGTGGCGCGCGCCGCCGCAACTCGTGATCGCCAGCAAGGCAATGCAGAGTAGCCCTCTACGCACAGTGTGCCTCTCCAAGATTCGGTCGCCGGCAGATCTGCGCAGGACGGCTCACATCAGATCCCCGTGTCAGTCGATGACCAATCGGCACAATGTGGCTCACAGCGAGTGACATGGCTCATCTTGCGGAAAGCACTCATGGACGAAGCGCCAGCAGCCGGAACCCACCTGCCCAAACCTTCAGTGCCATCCGATCGGCCTCGAAGGCCGCCACTTCTCCGGCTGCGATATCGAGCCAGCTGGTTCCAGGGCGCACGGACAGTTCGATCGAGCGATCCTCGCTCGTGTTGCGATTCACCACCAGCACGTGGGTCGTCTGCGATCGATCGCCGAAGAAGGCGAGATCCACGTCGGCTGCTGCGCTGGTCACCGGTTCATCGGCAGGCACGTCCTTCGCCTCGTATCCGCCGCGAAAATACAACGGTGCCAGAGTTTGAGACAACGTGGCCAGCATCGCGTTGAGATCTCGCACGGCGGCATAGGCCGGCGTCGGTTGGCGCGCCAGGTCGACGAGGCCGTGATACAATCTACGCTGCCGCACGGAGCCATCTGCGTGACGGATCACCTCTTCACCCGAACTGTAGAGGAAGTAGACGATGCCCGACGCGCCCCGCGACAATGCAAGCCCCGCCTGCAAACGGATCTCTGCAGCCGATGGCTGGCGATAGTAGACCTCGCCGTCCCGATCTTCGCCCTGCACCTGCACGATAGCGTGCCAGCGCCCTTCACGATCGCGCAGATCGCGGGCGACGCCTTCGTAGCTGCCCACAAGCGCATTGACACGCTGCCGCAGACCGGTGCCCCACGTGGTGGGCACCTTGCCACGGAACACGTAGTGCTCGTGCTGGAAGATATTTGCCTCGCCGCCCTCGACGAAGAAGGCCTCGAGGAATCGCTGTCGTTTCGGGTAGCTGTCGAGGCGTCCTACCACGACGGCCGGCCGCAACGAATCCACATCTCGCAGAATCCGCACCGTGCGACCGAGCGCATCGTAAGCGGAGGCGCGATAGTCCTCGTGGCCGATTAGATACCCACCGAATCCGGACGCACCGCTCCAATGCGACACGAGGGCTTGAGCCCGTGCCGTGACCTGCTCATCAAAGTCGGCCCCCGCCTCGTCGCGGGCGGCCCAGTTGTGCAGCTTGTCGTAGGGAGAGAATCCGGGGGGTTCGTAGTAGACGGGCAGCGCCCAGCCCTGATCCGATGCGAAGGCCATGGCCTGCGCCTCGGCACTGCCACCGTCATCGACGGCGCGTTGCAGCCACTGCAGCTGATTGATGCCCAGGTCGACGAGTCGCTGCTGATCGTCGGCGCCCAGCTGCACGTCATCGCCAAAACCGGCGGGCAACCACACCGAGAGCGTCAGTTCGCCCACGGGAACCGCACTGGGCCCGGCGGCGCGTTCGGCCAGAGGACTCTGCCCCCCGCGGGCGGGGGCGACCCCCGCCGCAAACACCGCTGCGAGCCAGATGATCAACAGCGTCGCCCGCATCATGCGAGTTTCCTACCCCTGCAGCTTCGGATTCGACGCGTGGCGTTCGCGGTCGCGCTGTGTGCGTTTGTCCATGGCCTGGGCAAAGGCGTCCTGCAGATCGATGCCCGTCTGATTGGCGAGACAGATGACGACGAACAACACATCCGCCAGCTCGCCCGCCACATCGTCCAAACCTTTCTCCTGCCCCGCCTTGAAGGACTGTTCGCCATAGAGCCGCGCCATGAGGCGGGCCACTTCCCCCACCTCTTCAGCGAGGATGGCCGTATTCGTCAGCTCGGAGTAGTAACGGACACCGACATCGCGAATCCATTCATCGACCTGCGTCTGCAGATCCTTCAGACTGGCCGGGTCGGTCATCGGCGCGGATCAGTCTTCCACCAGGTGCGCGCTGGAAACCAGCTCGAAGGGGACCGGGTCCAGGCCGTCCTTCTCTCGTTGTTCGTTGACGTCACTGATCCGCCAGGGGACAGCCGATCCATCGGCACGGAAGCGGGCGTAGTAGCCATCTCGCGCTCGACTCAGTGGCATGAGAGGCGTGGGTCGCCGAAGGGCATCGAGTTCGGTGGCACTGAGCTTGTCACCCGTCGCCACATCCACCACATCGATCTCTTCGATGCGGATCGTTCCCAGCTGGCGTTCGGCGGCAAACTGCAGGTAGGGCGTCTCCAACGGATCGAGCCCTATCAACCACGTGCCCACCGTGTCGACACTCACCTCGTCCACACCGACCAGCGACCAGCCGAGAGGATGATTGTCGCCCTCGTTGAAGGCGGTGCCATCGCGGCCGATGAGCCCATCCACGACGGTGAGCCGGGGAATGTCGAGGGAACGAAGGGCAACGAGCAGATCACACAGCTTGTGATAGAAGCGCTCTTCGAAGACGCTGTAGCCGCTGTCTCCCAGGCGCATCAGCGCTTCGGCACCGACCGGCTCGTCGATCACCTGCGTCGAGCACAGGTGACGTTCCGGGCGTCCGAGAATGCCCATCAGATTCTTGATCGACAACGTGGTGCAGCCAAGATTGTGGCACTTGGCGAGAGGAATGTTGAAGAAGTAGGACGACTCGGTGACGGCCGTGTAGATGGGATACCGATCGTAGACGACACCGCCATCGACGACGACGTCGCGCACGGGCGTGTCGTTGTATGGCATCAGCACCGCGCCACGCTCTCCGATGGCGTCGTAACCGGCGATCTTCCACGTGTGGCCCTTGCCGGGGCTCTCCCCCGACTGGCCGTCGCCGACAATGATGCGCGCCGGGTCGATACCGCGACCCGTGAGCGATTCGATCATGCCCGCCAGAAAACCGGGGTGCACGATGATGCGCTTCTCCGGCCTGTAGAGGACGGTGGCATTGGGCTTCAGGGCCAGGTCACCTGTGTCCGGCAGACCCAGGTCGAGATCGTCCAATGCCTTGTGGGCGAGACGCTGATAGTCCTCGAAGGGCGCCTCGTTGCCATCGACGGGATGGCGGGCAATGTAGACACAATCGGGCGACAGTTTCATGAGGTCGGATCGTTGTCCTGATGTAGGGTCACGCGGGAAGGATTGAAGATGCCTCGGGGTCACCCCGGGCAGGCCGGCCAAGTTACTGTACGGAGGACGACCGTCAAGACACCGTGGACGATCACCACGGCCTCCCAAACTCGGCCTGAAACTCGATCGTGTGTCGCGACAGCGCGCGGCTACAGTCGTTCGATCTCGGCGCCCAGTCCGGCGAAGCGCTCCACCAGATTCGTGTGCCCCCGATCGAGCTGATACAGGTTGGTGATGCTCGTGCGCCCCTCGGCGGCGAGACCGGCCAACACGCAGGCGGCGCCGGCGCGGATATCGAGCGCCTTCACCCGTTCGCCCTCCAGACGGGCCGGACCATGCACGATGACGAGACGGTCCTTCTCTGGAGACAGCTTGGCACCGAAGGCACGCAGCGACTTCACGTGACCGAGACGATCCTCGAAAACCGTCTCGCGGATGTAGGAGTCGCCGTTG
Organism: Gemmatimonadota bacterium; assembly: GCA_002712305.1. GTDB lineage: Bacteria > Latescibacterota > UBA2968 > UBA8231 > UBA8231 > UBA12574. The sequence continues at coordinate 68,885 of PATE01000084.1, forward strand.
GCGACGGTGGCCAGCGCCGTGATGCCCGGCTGAAGGTCGGTGGAGAATCCCGGATAGTAGTTGGTCGTCACATTGATCGGTGACAACACTTCCGGACCCTGAATGCGGGCCACGTGATCACCCAGATGTTCGATGATAACGCCCATCTGCTCGAGCTTCTGCTCGAAGAGTTCGATATCCTCGGCGATGACACCCCTCACGAGCACGTCGCCGCCGGTGATGGCGCCACTCATCATGAACAACCCCGCATCGAGCCTGTCATACATGACCGTATGCTCGGCGCCACGCAGTTTGTCAACGCCCGTGATGACCACGTGTCGGGAACCGACGCCCTCGACCTTGGCGCCCATCTTGCGTAGCAGCACGACGAAGTCGGCGATCTCTGGATCGGAGGCGGCATTAACGATGACCGACTCCCCCGGGGTGAGACTCGCCGCCATGATCAGATTCTCGGTGCCCGTGTGAGAGGGCAGATCGCAATACATGTTGGCCGCGTGCAGACCGCCATTGCGTGGATAGAGGCGGTAACCACCCGTCGGTGTCCCCTCGACGATGGCCCCCATGCGGGCAAAACCACGATAGTGATAGTCGGTGTTGCGCTCGCCGATGTTGCAGCCCCCCACCTCGTCGAGAGTGGCCGTGCCGAAGCGGGCCAGTAGAGGTCCCACAAACAGCAGGGACGCGCGCATGCGCGATGCCATCTCTGGCGGCAGTTCGGTGGACGTCATCTGCGTGGTGTCGATGACGGCCGTGCCTGTGGTGGGTTCGAAATCGACGGTGGCGCCCAGTTGGCGCAGCAGTTCCATCGCCACGAGCACATCTTTCACCGCCGGCACACGATGTAGAATCGTCTGTCCCTCGGTGGCCAGGATAGTGGCGGCGATCATGGGCAGGGCGGCATTCTTCGACCCCTGCACTTCGACCTCACCCGTCAGCGCACGGGCGCCCTCGATATACAGTACTTCTTCAGCCATGGATTGCTTTGGTTCCTCATGTGTGGCCGGGGCAGGCCAGAGGCGGGCAGCCTCAGATCGTCTTGCCGGGAGGCTCGGCCAATGTACGGCTGCCTCCAAAATGCGTCCAGTGAAAATGGCCTAACCTCGTGCTTGACAGTCGGATACGTGATGGTATATTCGCCGGGGCAGGAGCATCACCCAGCGTTGTCACTGAATCGAAACCGTCCTTCACTCTCTGCAGGAGTTGTTACAGATGTCCGAGGCACCCACGATTATCGCCTGGCTCAAGCCCGTGTGTGGCTGGAGCAATAGCATACGCGAGGCCTTCAGCAAGCACGGCCTCCAGTACGAGGATCGCGACATCATCAAC
>PATE01000085.1 GCA_002712305.1 Gemmatimonadota bacterium
GCGGCGGGGGGGGTGGGGCCGCCGGCCCCCGCCGTAGCCGAGGCCGCCCCGGCTGCGCAGACGCCTGCTCAAGAGCCCGCTCCCGCAGCAGCAGCGCCTGCGGGATCCGATCTGAGTGATTTGAGCCCTGCTGTCCGTCGACTGGTCGAAGAGAACGGACTCGATCCCAGTCAGATCGCGGGCACCGGACGCGGCGGACGACTCATCAAGCAGGATGTGCTGGCCTTCCTCAAGCAACGCGAGCGCGATGAACAGGACAGCCAACCGGCTGCAGCGACGGCTCCGTCCTCTCCTGCTCCGACTCCTGTCGCACCGACACCTCCGCCAGCGCCACCGGTCCAGACACCGGCAGCACAGACCGCGCCAGCTCCTCCACCGGCTCCGGCCGCACCGGCACCTGTGGCGACCGGATCAAACGGTACGAGGCGGGAGCCCATGTCGAGGCTCCGCAAACGCGTCGCCAGCCGGTTGGTCGAGGCTCAGCAGACGGCAGCGATGCTGACGACCTTCAATGAGGTCGATCTGTCACAGGTCATGGCCGTGCGCAAGCGACACAAAGAAGCATTTCAGGAAAAACACGGTGTATCGCTGGGATTGATGTCGTTTTTCTCCCACGCCGTCGTGATCGCTCTGCAGGAGCTGCCCGCCGTCAACGGCTCGATCGACGGCGACGAGATCGTCTACCACGATCACGTCAATCTCGGGATTGCCGTATCTACCGAGCGTGGACTGCTGGTGCCGATTCTGCGAAATGCCCAGTCGCTCTCGATGGCCCAGATCGAGGGTGAGATCAAACGGCTCGCCCTGGCCGCCCGCGACAACAAGCTGGCCCTCGACGAGTTGAGTGGCGGCACGTTCTCGATCACGAACGGTGGCGTCTTCGGGTCCATGATGTCGACGCCGATTCTGACGCCTCCGCAGAGTGGCATCCTCGGGATGCACGCCATCAAGGACCGGCCCATCGCCGTGGATGGGCAGGTCGTCGTGCGACCGATGATGTACACGGCGCTCACCTACGACCATCGCCTCGTCGACGGTCAGCAGTCGGTGACCTTCCTCGTGCGCCTCAAGGAATTGCTCGAGGATCCAGCACGACTCATGCTGGAGATCTGAGGTCGTCGTGAGCCAAGCGTATGAACTGATCGTCATCGGCGCCGGACCCGGTGGTTACGTCGCCGCTGTACGCGCTGTACAACTCGGCATGCGTGTCGCCTGTGTCGACAAGGGTTGGGTGGGTGGAACGTGTTTGCAGGCGGGTTGTATTCCCAGCAAGGCCCTTCTTGAGTCAAGCCAGCGCTTTCACGAGATCCATGCCGGACTCGGCGATCACGGCATCGTGACCGAAGGCGTGCGCCTCGACCTGTCGGCGATGATGACCCGCAAGCAGCGAATCGTCGATACCATGACCAAGGGAATTCACGGCCTTTTCAAAGGCAGCAAGATCGACTACGTAGAAGGCACTGCGCGCGTTGCCTCTGCGTCGCAGGTGGAAGTGACCACCGCCGATGGTGTGCAGAGTTTGACCGCTGAGAAGATTTTGCTGGCCACGGGGAGTGTGCCCGTCGAACTGCCAGACCTGCCCTTCGACGGAACCCACATTCTCAGTTCGACGGAGGCTCTGGCTCTCGACCAGGTACCTGCCCGGCTCGCCGTGGTCGGTGCGGGAGCGATCGGCCTGGAGTTGGGATCGGTCTGGGCCCGTCTCGGTTCCGAGGTTCAAGTCATCGAGTTTACAGACGGCGTTCTGCCTGGCATGGATGCAGAGGTCTGCACTCAAGTGCAGCGCCAACTGAAGCGTCAGGGGCTCAGCTTCGAGTTGGCGACCAGTGCTGCCGGTGCGCAGATCGATGCCGAGGGTGTCAACCTGACGCTCGTGCCCCGTGATGGCGGCGAGGAACGCCAACTGGCGTGTGATCGGGTTCTGGTGGCCGTGGGGCGTCGCCCCTTCGCCCAGGGGCTCGGGCTCGACGATGTTGGTGTCGTTTGTGACGAACGTGGATTCGTTCCTGTCGATGAAAACTATCGCACCAACCTCGAAGGGATCTACGCCATCGGCGATCTCACACCTGGCCCCATGCTGGCCCACAAGGCCGAAGCCGAGGCTGTCGTGGCCGTCGAGCGCATGGCGGGTGTTGCGGCCAGCGTCAACTACGACGCGGTGCCGAATGTCGTGTATATCCACCCTGAGGTCGCCAGCGTCGGCCTCAGCGAAGAAGACGCCGCCGAGGCAGGTGAAGACATCCGGGTTGGTAAGATGCTGTTCCGTGCCAATGCACGAGCACATGCCATGGATGGGATCGATGGGTTTATCAAAGTGATCGCCGCGGCCGATTTCGACCGCGTGTTGGGTGTTCACATCTTCGGTCCGCAAGCCTCTCATCTGATCGCCGAAGCCGTGCTTGCGTTGGAGATGTGTGCCAGCGCCGAGGATCTGGCGCGCACGATGCATGCACATCCGACGCTGTCCGAAGTTCTTCGCGAAGCTGCGGCTCACGTCGGCTAATCGTTCTATGTTGTTCTGCTGCAAGGCGGTACGAAAATCAAGCAAGTTCTCAGGGCGAGTGTTCCGTACAGAGGGGAAAACAGACACAGATTATTTCTTGACGCCTAGCTAGGATGGGTCTTAATTGGAACGTCCGTTGCACTGCACATCGTGCTGCTGACGCCGGGTGTAGGAAGGTTGGTGCGCGACCTTTCGATCCGAGGCGGGCCCGGCGCCAAAGCGAAGCAAGATGTGCTAAATGCAAGATGCCAGATGTCGGATGTCAGGTATCTCAGTCGCCCAAATCTTGACGGGGCGCAATAGATCAGACGAGGGCCCGGGATCGTTCCCGGGCCTTTCGTATTTCACCGATCAGGTACGATCAATCCTCAACGGACGCCGCCTTGTACAAACTGTCCGCCCACGACTACGATCTGCTCTACTCGCAGAAGGACTACGAGCGCGAGGCGCATACGCTACGTGAGCGATTGTGGCGCATCGACGCGGGTCTGCATTCCATCCTCGACGTTGCGTGTGGTACCGGTGCACACGACGAAATCCTGTGTCAGTACTACGAAGTGGATGGGCTGGATCTACACGCGCCGTTCCTCGAGTGTGCTCGATTGCGCAATCCAGGTGGGACCTACCATGAGGCAGACATGTGTGATTTTCGCCTCGATCGTATGTATGACGCCATCCTGTGTTTGTTCGGATCGATCGGCTACACACAGACCTATGGTCATCTCGTGGCGGCTTTGCGGTGCTGTCGGGACCATCTTACGCAGCGAGGTGTCGTCATCGTCGAGCCATGGGTCGAACCAGAACGATGGCAGAGCGACCACGTCTGGCAGACGCACAGCGAGCGCGAAGGAGTTCACATCACGCGCATGACCCACGGCCATCGAATGGGTGGCATCTGCGCCATGGACTTCTACTACCTGATCGGATCTCCTGCAGCTGGGATCATTCACCAGCAGGAACGCCATGAATTGGGCTTATTCACCAAGGAGCATATACGTCAGGCCTTGATCGAAGCGGGCCTCACGCACGTCGATTACGATGCCGATGGCCTCGGTCATGGTCTGTACACGGCAAGGGTCCCCGAATCTGGAACGGCGGGCACTGGCAGCGGGTGATGTCTTCTTCGACCCACTCATCGATCACCGCACTGTGCGTCATGACACTGATCCTGATGGTGGGTGCATGCGGCGGAGACGCGTCGCCCTCGGCGGCAAAGGGGAATAAGGACCACGTGAGTCCGTATGCCTCATGGCCCAATGGGCCCGATACCGATGCGGCACACTTTCCCGTCGGCGTATGGCTCCAGAGCCCGTCCAATGCAGAGGCCTATCGTCAGATCGGGGTGAATCTCTATGTGGGATTGTGGAAGGGCCCCACACAGGCGCAGCTCGACGCGTTAACCGCCGCCGGCATGCAAACCATATGTGCCCTCAACGACGTCGGTCGCCAGAATCTGAACAACTCGACCATCGTTGCATGGATGCATGGAGACGAGCCCGACAATGCTCAGGCGAATCCCGAAGGAGGCTGGGGAGGCGCTGTACCGCCGGCATCTATTCAATCCGATTACGACAGTCTGCGCACCGTCGATCCATCTCGTCCGATCTGGCTGAACCTCGGTCAGGGCGTCGCCAACGACGAGTGGGTTGGTCGCGCGGCGCCCCGCGAAGACTATCCGGAATACGTGGCGGGCACGGACATCGTGTCCTTCGACGTCTACCCCGTGTCAGGGATCCGGAAGGACGATGGCGAACGCTTCCTCTGGTATGTCGCCAAGGGCGTCGACTCCCTTCGTGTGTGGGGGGGTGAGGAGGCCATCGTCTGGAATGTCATCGAGACGACGCGAATCAATTCCGACCATGGCCCGACGCCGCAGCAGGTGAGAACAGAGGTGTGGATGTCGATTATCCACGGCTCACAGGGCATCGTCTATTTCGCCCACGAATGGAATCCCGTCTTCCGCGAGGCCCGGCTTCTCGAGGATGAGGCGATGCGACAGGGCGTGAGTGCCATCAACGAGCAGATTCATCGGCTTGCGCCGATTCTGAATGCGGGCTCCGGCAACGTCGAGGTCAGCGTGGTCTCGAGCGATCCGCAGGTCCCGGTGGATGTGATGGTCCGTGAGGTGGACGGCGAACTCTACGTCTTCGCCGTCGGTATGCGGTTGGCGTCGACAAGTGCTACTTTCTCGATCGACGGCGCCAAATTGTCGCGAGTCACCGTCGTGGACGAGGATCGCACACTGCAGTTTGAAGCTGGCGCCTTCACTGACCACTTCGATCCGTATGACGTTCATATCTACCACCTGAGCAGGTGAGGTCCTCCTATGAATCGGATCTACGATTTCGGCAGCGGGTGTACGAATCCCGACACCTTCCCCGTGGAGGAACTTGCCAAGGCCGCCGCCTCGGGAATTCGCGAAGTGGGCGCCGAGTTCAGCCGCTATCCTGGAGACCTCGGGCATCTCGGCATGCGTCAGATCCTGGCACGTCGTGAATCAGATCGTGAAGGGATCGCCATCGATCCTGACCATGTGGCGCTGACAAATGGCTCCATGCAGGGCGTGACACTGACGGCGGAGGCTTTCCTCGTCGACGGTGAACCCAACATCATCGTCACCGAGGAGCTCACCTACTCGGGGACCATCGGGGCTTATCGGCGGCTCGGCGTGCAGATGGCTGGTGTCCGCGTCGACGAGCAGGGGATGTGCATCGACGATCTGGAAGCGGTCCTGCAGCGTCTTCAGCATGCCGGAACGCCACCACGTTTCATCTACACCCTGCCCACCTATCAGAATCCGACGGGCAGCGTCATGCCACGCGAACGGCGGCTTCAATTGATCGAGGTGGCCCATCGATTCGGCATCCCCATCGTCGAAGACAACTGCTATGCCGACGTCCACTTCGAGGGCGACAAAGAGCCCGCCCTCTATACGCTCGATGACACCGATCATCCTCACATCTATCTGTGCTCGTTGTCGAAAATCCTCGGCCCCGGAGTGCGCCTCGGATACGTCTACGCCAAGCCCCCGATGCTGAAAAAGGTTCTCGACCGGCGCTACGATGGCGGCAACAGCCTTCTGGCCGCCTCCGTTCTGGCGTCGTTTTTCGGTGATAGGCTGTGGGATCATGTGAACCGGATGAATATCGCGCTGAAGGAGAAGCGAGACGCGGTTTTCGCAGGCCTGCAGACCTATCTGGGTGACGTGTGCACGTGGTCGCATCCGGTGGGTGGTCTGTTCATCTGGGTACACCTGCCCGACGATGTGGATCACCAGAAGCTTCGCCAACTCGCCGACGAGGCCAACGTGCGGTATGCGCCCGGCTCCGCCTTTCATATCGAGGGGGTCGACCTGCCAAATCTCCGCCTCGCTTTCGGATACCCACCTCTCGACGCGATCCACGAGGGGATCCCCGTCCTCGCAGAAGGGATCCGTTCTGCGAGTGGGGTCGCCGACAGCGGCGAACGCGCCGCAGCTGGCTAAGCCGTTCATGGCCGTCGTCCACCTCCCGCGTCTGGCCCTGGCCCAGATGCGGGTCGTGCCCGGCTGTGCCGAGGCCAATGTGGATCGGATGCTGCGCCTCATCGACACGGCGCGAAGAGCGGCAGCCGAGGTCGTCGTTTTCTCGGAGATGTGTGTTCCCGGCTATCTGATCGGTGATCTGTGGGAAGTGGACGCCTACGTGACCGAATGGGCATCGCACTCTCGGCGCCTGTGTGATGCCAGCAAGGGACTCACCCTGCTGTTCGGCAATGTAGCCACCGACGCCGACGCCATCGGCGAGGATGGCCGCCTGCGGAAATACAACGCCGTCGTGGTCTGCAACGACGGACACTTTGTCGAGCGTGATGTCCCAGCCGGTCTGCCACCCGGTGTCCACCCCAAGACCCTGCAGCCCAACTACCGATTCTTCGATGACGATCGGCACTTCTACTCGCTGCGCAACCTCGCCGATGACGCGGGACGATCCGTCGATGACTGGATCGTTCCCTTCGAGGTGCCTACGGTGTCGGGCTCGTTCCGGTTCGGGGCGCAACTGTGTGAGGATCTCTGGTGTGACGATTACACCTCCCATGGCGATCCCCTCGACACGTATGGCCTCTTTGCTCAGCGCCAGGTGGACGCGGTTTTCAATCTCTCAGCATCGCCCTGGACGTGGCAGAAAAACGACAAGCGGCATCGCACCGTTCGGCAGACTCTGACGCGCCAGGGTGAGAGCGGAGCGCCCGTCCCCTTCCTCTACGTCAACCAGGTGGGTGCCCAGAACAACGGCAAGAATGTCCTCGTCTTCGACGGCGACACGACGGCCTATGAAGCCGACGGGACCCTCGCAGCGCAGGCTGCGCCCTGGCGAGAGAGTATCCTATGTGTGGGGGGAGGTGCCGACCCCGATCTATTGGCTGTCGAGCCATCAGCGGTCGTCACCGTTCCTGTCGATGAAGCGATCGGCCCTCGGACGAGCACGACGGAAGCCGAGTCCGTGCTCAGTGCGACCGTGGCTGGCCTGCATCATCTGGATGAACTTCGAGGGGGAGGCCGATATCTGGTCGCTCTCAGTGGAGGGATCGATTCTTCGGTGGTGGCGTGTCTGCTCGAACGCGCCTTTGGTGCCGAGCGTGTGTTCGCCGTCAACATGCCGACACGGCACAACGCAGAAGTCACCCAGGACAATGCGCGCCAGCTGGCCGCCTCATTGAGAATCGACTACTTGAGCGTTCCCATTGAAGATCTCTACGGCACGGTGGCCGATGTCATCGGCCCTCTCGAGTTTTCACGGTCCAAAGGGAAGTACACGCGGCTGGTTGATGAGAATATCCAGGCACGGATTCGTTTCTCCGACATCCTCTCCGGGATCGCAGCCAAGCATGACCTTCTGTTCACCAACAATGGAAACAAGACCGAATTGGCCCTGGGGTACACAACCCTCTACGGCGATCTGTCCGGTGCCGTCGCACCGATTGCCGATCTCTACAAGGTGCAGGTCTTCGAACTTGGTGAATACCTCAATCACGTGTACGGTGAACAGATCATTCCGCGGAACCTCCTCGACCAGGAAACGGTGCCGAGTGCGGAACTGTCTGAGGAACAGGATGTGACACGTGGGCTTGGTGATCCGATCAAATACGGATATCACGACGCGGTTCTGCGGCAGTTGATCGAATACAGAAGACACCCTGTCGATTTGATTCGCTGGATGTTGCAGGGCACGTTTTTCGAACACCTCGGGTGGGAGGATACGGAGACCTTTGCGGGGTATTTCCCCGATGCGTCGAGCTGGCTCGATGATCTTGAGTGGATCGAACGCCAGTTGAGAGTCAGTTATTTCAAGCGTATACAAGCACCTCCGCTGATCGTTCTGTCGAAGCGAGCCTTCGGTTTCGATCTGCGGGAAACTCAATGGTCGGGCGCACGGCCCGCCATCTACGACGAGTTGGCCGAAGGAGCACGTCAGCTCGCATCATGGCCGCCCATGTAGGCGGCGAGGGATCAGGAAAGATGAAGATCTGTCTGGTGGGAGAGGGAGCACAGGGACTGACCCATATCGAAGCACTTCGCGAGATGGAAGACGTCGAAATCGTCTCCCTCGCAGGTGGCCTGAAAGACGACACGGAAGCCTTCGCCAAACAATGGGAGATTCCCCATTGGACCCTCGACTACGAAGAGGCGATTTCACGCCCCGGGGTGGAAGCGGTCGTGTTGACCTCGCCCAATCACATCCATGCGGAACAGACCGTAACAGCCCTTGAGGCGGGGAAACACGTATTGCTAGAGCTGCCCATGGGGCTGAATCTGGCCGACTCACAGCGTGTCGTGGAAGCTGAGAAGGCGTCGGGGAAGGTGGCCATGGTATGCCACACGCAGCGCTACAATCCGCCATTTCGAAAGGTCAAGGCGATGATCGATGCAGGCGATCTGCACCTGCACCACATCGTGCAGCAGACCTTCTTCTTCCGCCGCATCAACGAGAATCGCTTCGGGCGGCCCCGTACGTGGGTCGACGATCTGCTGTGGCACCAGGCGTGCCACATGGTGGACATGGTGTATTGGCTACTGGGAGATCCGAACATGGACGCGTGGGGCCGAATGGGGCCGATTCATCCCACACTGAATATCCCCATGGACATCACCATCAGTCTGCAGTCTGCCAGCGGGGCGATGGTGACGGCGGCGCAGTCCTTCAACAATCACGGACCGATCCTCGGATACTATCGATTCATCGGTGAGGAGGAGACGTATATCTCCGACAAGGGTGGATTAACTGACCACAAAGGGAATCCCGTACCCGTCGACGACGGGCCGTCAGGCGTAGACCTGCAGGATGCCGAGTTCTTCGCAGCCATCCGGGAAGGTCGCCCAGCTCTTACGTCCTGTTCGGAGTGTCTACCGGTGATGGAGACGATCGATCGGATCCAGCGAGCCATGAACGGCGCTGATGGGGCACCGAGTATGCCGCGCTGAAGATCAGCTTCCCTCAACCTGCAGAAGGGCGGACGTCTCGGCGGGTCGCTTCGTTTCACCTGAGGGGTTGTCGCCGTGGGCCAGTTCGTGCTGCTCGGCTGCACGCAGCAGATCCTGCAGCGTCGTCTCACGCAACACGGTATCGACTGCACCCTGAACACGCATCCATACATCCCGGATGGAGCAGTCGATGGCCGTGTGCTGGCAGGCGTCGCCCGTGCCTGTGAAGTGGTCGCAGAAAGAGGTGTCGTAGAGAGGGCCGCCCAAGGCAGCCACCACATCGGCCACACAGATGTCGGATGCCGGCCTCGCCAGGGTATACCCCCCGTGTTGGCCGCGCTCACTGTCGACAAATCCCGCCCGTCGCAGGATCGACAGATACTTTGCGACATTGTGAGGGGACACACCCTCGGTCTCAGCGATCTCGGGGATCGTTGCACTCTCACCACGTGATCGCCGTGCCAGTTGGACCAGGCAGCGAAGCCCGTATTCCTCCTGCGCGCTCAGCTTCACTACATCATCCCCAGTTGCAGTTTGGCCGCCTCGGACATCATGTCGATGGTCCACGGCGGATCCCACGTAATGTCGACTTGAGCATCATCCAACTCATCGACACCTTCGGCGATCTTGCGCTGAACCTCCGGGGGCAGCGTTCCGGCCACCGGACAGGCGGGGGAGGTCAGGGTCATGCTGATCCGGGCCTTCTTGCCACCTTCCTCTGCCTCTTCGACGCCAATGTCGTAGATCAGACCCAACTCGTAGATGTCGACGGGGATCTCGGGGTCGTAGCAGGTCTTGATCACCGTGACAATCTTGGATTCGACACTGTCTTCGGGGTATTCCTTGTGCATTTCCATGGATGGGTCTCCTATTCTGTCGTGATCTGCGAGTCGTGTTTGCCATCGAGAGCGGACTTCATCGTATGCCAGGCGAGGGTTGCACACTTTACCCGCATGGGGAACTCCCGAACCCCTGCAAAGACAGCCAGTTTTCCCACCTCTTCCAGATCGACGGGTGTATCCATCTCACTGGTCACGAGGCTCTGGAAGCGTTCGAACGCATCACGCGCTTCCTGCGCCGTCTTGCCCTTCACCATTTGGGTCATCAATGACGCAGACGCCTTGGAGATGGCACATCCCGACCCGTCGAAGTGGATATCCGTGATCAGATCTTCACCATCAACATTGAGGTATATGTGAAGATGATCGCCGCACAGGGGATTGTAGCCCTCCTTGTGACGATCGGCATTCTCCAGCGCACCGAAGTTCCTCGGATTTCGATTGTGATCGAGAATCACCTGCTGATACAGTTCACGCAGTTCTGTCATCCGCCAAGGACCTCTCGAATCTTGCCAATACCCGTCACGAGGGCGTCAACCTCATCGCGGGTGTTGTAGAAGGCGAAGGAGGCACGCGCCATGGCGGGCACACCGAAGCGCGACATCAATGGCTGCGCACAGTGATGACCCGTGCGAACAGCGATGCCCTCCATATCGAGGATCGTGCCGATGTCGTGAGGGTGGGCGTCGGCCAGTGCAAAGGCAACGACGGACACCTTGCCGGGCGCCGTGCCGATGAGGCGAATCCCGTCCACGTCGGCCAGTCTCTGATGTGCATACTCGAGCAGCTCGTCTTCGTAGGCAGCGATCGCCTCCATGCCAAAACGATTCAGATAGTCGACGGCGGCGGACAGACCAATGGCACCGGAGATGTCCGGTGTGCCGGCCTCGAAACGAGTCGGCACGTCGGCGTAGGTCGAAGACTCCAGGGTGACGGACTGAATCATGGAGCCACCCCCCTCGTAGGGAGACATGTCGTCGAGCAGTGCATGCTGGCCCCACAGGACTCCGATGCCGGTTGGGCCGAACAGCTTGTGTCCGGAAAAAGCGTAGAAGTCGCAACCGAGTTCCTGCACATCAACGGGCAGATGCGGTGCACCTTGCGCCCCGTCTACGAACACGACTGCGCCGTGACGATGGGCAAACTCGGACATCTGGCGAATCGGGTTCACCGTGCCCAGGACATTTGAGGCGTGGGCGACGGCGACGAGGCACGTCTTGTCGTTCAGCAGACTCTCATACTCTTTCAGGTCGAGGACACCCTCGTCATCGATCGGGACCACCCGCAGTGTTGCACCCGTCGCTTCACACAACAACTGCCATGGGACGATGTTCGAATGGTGCTCCATGTGGGTGATGATGATCTCATCCCCCGGGCCACATCGCGGCCGGCAATATCCATGGGCAACCAGATTGGTCGCCTCCGTCGTGCCACGCAGGAAGATGCACTCACTACTTTCAGGCGCATTGATGAACGTCGCGATCCGGCCACGGGCCCGTTCGTAGGCGAACGTCGCCTGCTGGCTGAGCAAGTGGACACCTCGGTGGATATTGGCGTTGTCCTCTTCGTAGAATCTCTCGATCGCTTCGATGACGGAACGAGGTTTCTGTGTCGTCGCCGCATTATCGAGATAGATCAGGCGCCGATCACGAACCGCCCGGCCGAGGATCGGGAAATCACGCCGGATCGATTCGACGTCGAGTCCACCTCCGGTGGTCTGGCCGACCTGAGGTGAGATCATCGGTCTTTGCTGGGCAACGGTCACAGTCATTCCCCCGAATCGAGCAGTTGATCCAGGCGCTGAGTGACCAGCGCCTCTACATGGGCTCGGATCGCATCGTGGCTGATGCGCTCCACCAGTTCATCTGCGAAGGCCCGGGTCAGTACCCGACGAGCTGCTGCCTCACCGATTCCACGGGCGCGCAGATAAAAGATCGCCTGCTCGTCCAATTCGCCCGTCGTGGATCCGTGGGAACACTTCACGTCATCCGCATAGATCTCGAGTTGTGGCTTGGACATGATCTCGGCATCATCACCCAGAAGCAGATTCTGATTCGACTGATATGCGTCGGTCTGCTGGGCGATCTGGTGTACGTGGATCTTACCCCGGAAGACGCCATGAGACTTGTCGGCCAACACGCCTTTGTAGAGTTCGTGACTCTCACACCCAGGTGCCGCGTGTTCGATACTGGTATAGTTGTCAACATGCTCCTCGCCCCGTGAGAGGAACAGACCGTTCAAGGTCGATTCGATGCGTTCACCGGCCAGAACAGTGGTCACATCATTGCGAACGAACCCTCCACCCAGACCCAGACTGTGCGATGTGAAGTTCGAGTCCTGTGCTTCGTTGACGAACAACAGCGACGCATGATGCCCCTGATGGGTGTCGTTCTGAATCCGAGTGTGTTCCACGCGTGCCTCGTCACCCAGCGAGATCTCCGTGACCGGTGCCGTCAGATGCTCGCCTTCACCAAGGCTCACGAAGGTTTCTACCAACTGCAGGCGACTGCCCTGTGCGGCTACGACGAGGGTTCGGGGCGTGACGAGTGTCGCCTGTTCGCCGGGTGTCGTGAGATAGATGATCTCCACCGGTGTGGTGTAGTCGATACCCGACTCGACAGCGATCAGGGCTCCATCGTCGATGAAGGCTGTGTTCAGCGCGGCAAGACCGCCCTCCTCCGACGAGGCGATGCGGCCGAGAAAGGACGCCACAGCGGCATCACCGTTGGCGATTGCTTGCGACAACCGTCGAATGCGCACGCCGTGCGGCGTATCTGGCAGTCTTGAGGCAGATTCATCGAACTTGCCATTGATGAAGACCAGACGAGCGCCCTCGGTGAGGCCCGCCACCGTCCACGTGGAGAGGGTCCCGTCGTCAGGTCGCGGTGCGTCCACGGGGCCAAAGAGTCCAGACGAGATAGGGGCAGGGTTCGTATGCCGCCATGCTTCGTCTCGTCGAGTGGGAAAGCCCTCTCGACGCAAGGCCTCCAAAGCTGCCCGTCGCACGTCGTGGATGGCATGGTCAGACCCGCCGTTGAGACCAGTCTCGAAGGTCTGAAAGAGGTTCGAATAGTGATCGATGCTCGGAGTCGTTTCAGAGACGCTCATCTGGCCGCTCACGCTCCCACCGTCTGCTCGGCGACTTCTTCTCGAATCCAGTCGTATCCCTGTTCTTCCAGCTTCAGTGCCAGTTCCTTCCCACCAGACCGCACGATGCGACCGTGAATGAGCACATGCACATAGTCGGGGACGATATAGTCGAGCAGTCGCTGATAGTGGGTGACAATGACGGTGCTGCGATTCGGAGCACGCAGTTGATTGACACCCTCTGCGACGACCTTGAGAGCGTCGATGTCGAGACCGGAGTCCGTCTCGTCGAGGACGGCGAGTCGGGGCTCGAGGACCGCCATCTGCAGCACTTCGTGACGCTTCTTTTCGCCGCCCGAGAATCCTTCGTTGACCGAACGCTTGAGGAAACTCTCGTCCATCTCGACGAGCTTCAATTTCTCGCGGATCAACTGGAGGAAGTCGATGGCGTCCATCTCTTCCTGTCCGCGCGCCTTCAGAATTTCGTTGAGGCCCGTGCGCAGGAAATACGCCGTATTGACACCCGGGATCTCGACGGGATACTGAAAGGCAAGGAACAAACCCTCACGAGCGCGGTCCTCCGGGGACATCTCGAGCAGGTCCTTGTCCTCGTAGCTGACGGAGCCCTCGGTGACCTCGTAGGCTTCGTGGCCTGCCAGAACCTGGGCGAGGGTGCTCTTGCCGGATCCGTTTGGACCCATGATGGCGTGAACCTCTCCCGCCGCCACGTCGAGATTGATCCCTTTCAGGATCTGTGTGTCTTCGACGGAAGCGTGGAGGTTGGAAATCTTCAACATACTCTGTGGTCTCCTGTAGTAGTTCATCTCATGCTTCGGCACACCCGGTGCCGCCATGTCCTGTGTTTTCTAGCCGACACTTCCTTCAAGGCTGATGCCGAGCAACTTCGTCGCTTCTACGGCAAACTCCATGGGCAACTCGGCGAGCACTTCCTTGCAGAAACCATTGACGATCATGCTCACCGCGTCCTCCGTGCTCAGCCCCCGCTGATTGCAGTAGAAGATCTGATCCTCGCCGATCTTGCTGGTACTGGCCTCGTGCTCGACGGTGGAGGATGCGTTGCGAACGGTGATGTACGGGAACGTGTGGGCGCCGCACTGATCGCCGATGAGCATGGAGTCACACTGAGTAAAGTTCCGCGAGTCTGTCGCCTTTTTCATGATCTGCACCGCGCCGCGATAGGTGTTCTGACCTTCCACCGCGGAAATGCCCTTGGAGATGATCGTACTCTTCGTGTTCTTGCCGAGATGGATCATCTTCGTGCCCGTATCGGCCTGCTGTTTTCCTGAGGTGACGGCAACGGAGTAGAATTCGCCGACCGAATCGTCACCCTGCAGAATGCAGCTTGGATACTTCCAGGTGATGGCCGACCCGGTCTCGACCTGGGTCCAACTGATCTTCGAGCGGTCACCGCGACATGCACCACGCTTGGTGACGAAGTTGTAGATCCCGCCTACACCCTCTGCATTGCCTGGATACCAATTCTGGATCGTCGAGTACTTGATCTGCGCGTCCCCGAGGGCCACTAGTTCGACGACGGCAGCGTGTAGCTGATTCTCATCACGCATGGGTGCCGTGCAGCCCTCGAGATAGCTGACATAGGCCCCCTCATCGGCCACGACAAGGGTGCGCTCGAATTGACCTGTGTTGGCTGCATTGATGCGAAAGTAGGTGGACAACTCCATCGGACACCGAACACCGGGCGGGATATAGACGAAGGACCCATCGGTGAACACGGCGCAGTTGAGGGCGGCGAAGTAGTTGTCATTGGTGGGGACGACGGACCCGAGATATTTCTGCACGAGATCCGGATGGTTGTGCACTGCCTCGGTGAAGGAACAGAAGATGATCCCCAACTCGGCGAGTTTGTCCTTGAAGGTGGTGGCCACCGAGACCGAGTCGAAGACAGCGTCCACGGCCACACCGGCGAGCATCATCTGCTCCTGAAGCGGAATCCCGAGCTTGTTGTAGGTCTCCAGAATCTCCGGATCGACTTCGTCCAGGCTATTGAGGGCTTTCTTTGGGGCGGAGAAGTAACTGATCGCCTGATAGTCGATTTCTGGGTACTGAACCATCGCCCAGCGCTGCGAGGCCTTCTGCGCTGTGGGGTCTTCCATCGTCAGCCACTGCCGATAGGCTTTCAAACGCCATTCCAGCAACCACTCCGGCTCCTGCTTCTTGGCGGAGATAAAGGCGATGGTCTCTTCGTTGAGTCCGGGAGGCGCCGAGTCCGTCTCGACATCGGTGACGAAACCCTCTTTGTATTCGCGTTGTGCGAACTCTTCGAGGACTTCCGTATCCGACAGGGGGGCGGCTTGCGACGAAGGCTCTGGCATGATGTGTCCCGGTCTTGATGGGGGAACTGTTCAGTGTCGTAACTGGTTGTTTTTACAACAAAATCAGGAAATAGATCAAGGAATCTTGCGGAAAGTAGCAAGATTCAATCCCCAAAGGAGGTCGGACGCACCCGCGACCGACTCAGCAAGAGTATGCTCAATCCTGCGAAAAAAGTCAAGATTCGGGGTGGAAGCAGATTCGGGACCGATCTCACCGGCGAAACCCGTCCAGACCCTCTCCCTGCCGGAGGTGTTACCCGATACGTTTCCGACGAACCAGATAGTGGCTCAAAGCATGGTCGAACGGGGTGGAGGTGTCGAACAGCGCGTAGTCGATTCCCGCTTCGGCACACCCTGTTGAATAGCGGTGGATGAGGGCCTCCATCTGCGCCTGATAGGCCTCCTGAATGTGCCACGGTTGTGTCGTGATGTCGGCGTCTGCATCCTCGAGATCGACGAAGCGCGTGTCATTGCGGCGGAAGTCGAGGTCCCGTTCGCGGGGATCGAGAATCTGCATCGCCACAACCTCGTGTCCACGATGTCGGAAATGACGCAGACCCGACAGGACCTGTTCCGGGTCGTCGAGCATATCGGACAACAGAATCACCAATCCGCGACGTGATAGACGTTCGGCCAGATCGTGGAAAGCGGGTGCCATCTGCGACTTGGTGTTCGGCTCGGCCTTCGTCAACTCCAGAAGGAGCGTCTGCAGGTGGCTGCGAACCGAACGCGGTCTCACGAACCGAGTGACCCGATCATCGACCAGGGCAAGTCCAACCGCGTCACGCTGGCGCAGCATGAGCAGACTCAAGGCGGCTGCCAGACAGGTGGCGTAGCGAAACTTCGTCAGCCGGCCATCCTCGCCGAAACTCATGGACCCACTGATATCGACGATCAGGTAGGCGCGCAGATTCGTCTCTTCCTCGTATTGCTTGACGTAGAGTCGGTCCGTCTTGCCGAGAGCTTTCCAGTCAAGATTGCGCAGCGAGTCGCCGGGCATGTAGGGACGGTGCTCGGAAAACTCGACCGAGAAACCATGATAGGGCGAGCGATGCAGGCCCGTGATAAAACCTTCCACCACACGCCGAGCGACCAGGTCGAGGCGACCCAGACTCGAGGCGAAATCCGGCGACAGATAGTCGGTCAAACTCGGCGGATTGGGTTGGGATTCGCTCATGCGCTGTCGGGTTGGATGTCCTCGAGCAAACGACGGGCGATGTCGTCCGCATTCGTACTCTGGGCTTCGGCATGGAAGTTGACGACGATACGGTGACGCAACACGGGCAATGCCATGGCATCAATGTCCTGCTGGCTGACGGCGTGACGCCCATCGAGTGCCGCTCGAGCCTTGGCTGCGAGGGCCAGGTATTGAGAGGCTCGAGGACCGGCGCCCCAGTTCACCATCTCGCGCACGTAATCTGGCGCCACCTCGTCTGCCGGACGTGAGGCTCGTGCCAGTCGCACCGCATACCGGATCAGGTGATCGGCGATGGGGACCTGGCGCACGAGTCGCTGAAATGCGATGATCCGCTCGCCATCGAGCACCGATTCGACCGGCTCCTGGTCGAGGGCCGTCGTGGTGCGCACGATCTGTTCCTCTTCGGCGATAGACGGATAGTCGATACGCAGTTCGAAGAGAAAACGGTCCAGCTGGGCTTCTGGCAGGGGATAGGTTCCCTCTTGCTCGATGGGATTCTGCGTGGCCAGAACGAAGAAGGGCTCTGGCAACTTCATCGTTTGTCCAGACGCCGTCACCGCATGTTCCTGCATCGCCTCCAGCAGGGCAGCCTGCGTCTTGGGTGGGGTACGGTTGATCTCGTCAGCCAGGATGATGTTGGCGAAGATCGGCCCCTGGACAAATCGGAAGACTTTGTGCCCCGTCTGCGGATCCTCCTCCAGAACATCCGTGCCGGTAATGTCTGAGGGCATCAGATCGGGTGTGAACTGAATACGCCCATACTGAAGGTCAAGGGCCTGTGCCAAGGTGCGGATGAGCAGTGTCTTGGCCAGGCCCGGCACGCCAACCAGCAGGCAGTGACCTCCTGCGAGCAACGCGATCAGCAGGCTTTCCACGATCTGCCTCTGGCCGATGATGACACGCGAGATCTGTTCTTCGAGAGTCTGACGCGCTCGCTGGAGTTCGGCGACGGCGTCGACGTCCGACTGCGTCATGGAGATTCCTTAGGTCTTACGCGGCTTCTTCTTTGCCGCGGGAAACAAAACGTTGTTGAGGATCAGCCGATATCCCGGCGAGTTCGGAAACAGGGAGAGCTGGGTTGCAGGGTCACCTACGTGGTGCTTGTGGTCTTCGGGATCGTGTCCGCCATAGAAGGTAAACGTACCGCGCCCAACCTGTCCGTGGATGTATTTGACGGCGTCCGTGTCCTCTTCTTCGGCCAGACGCACCACGGCATCCTTGATCAAGTGTCTCTTGAAGGCCGTTGTCTGACCGAGAAAACCATTCACCACATTGGTATGGCATTGCGTCAGCATGGTCGGCACGGGATCGTGTTTGGCGGAAAACTCGAACAGAGTGAAGTACTCAGCTTCTGCCGAACGAATTCGTCGCACATCTCTCGGTGTCGTATCCACGTCAGAGTGTTCGTAGACCATGGGGTGGGTCTCGAGGCGGAATCCCTCGAAGGCGACGGTTCGGCTGTAGTCGAGCATCTGCTGAGCACCGTGGGCAGGCGGATCACCATCAAAAGGCGTCGCCACGATATCTACGTCGCCGGCAGCCAGCGCGATGTCGAAGGTATCGGTGGCAGAGCACATGGCAAAGAGGAACCCTCCACCGGCGACGTAGTCATAGATCCGCTGGGCCACGGCATGTTTCATCTGCCACACCTTGGTGAAACCGAGGCGAGCCGCATCGGCTTCGTAGAGACGCTGCTGGTCACGATACCAGGCGTCGTTACGAAAGCTGGCGTAGAATTTTCCATACTGCCCCGTGAAGTCCTCATGATGCAGATGGATCCAGTCGTACTCGCTCAGCTTGCCACTCAAGACATCTTCGTCCCAGAGTTTTTCGTAATCGATGGACGCGTACTCCAGCGCCATGGTCACCGCGTCATCCCACGGCTGCGAGTTGGGTGGTGTATACACCGCAATGCGTGGGGATTTCTCGAGGCGCACCACATCCATGTTGGCCGCATCGATCTCGGCGTAGACGGAAGCCATGTTTGCCTCGTCGATTCTCTGATAGGAGACGCCCCGCAACTGCGCCTCGCGAGCGATGAGATCGATGGCATCGACGGAAAACGCTCCACCGCGATAGTTGAGAAGCCATTCGACGGTGACCTCGTGCTCAAGAATCCAAAAGGCCAACCCGTAGGCCTTCAGATGGTTCGTCTGTTGGAGATCCATGGGAATCAGCAGTCGCTCGGCGCTGACTGGCGCAACCAGGCCGACCATCACAACTGCCACCCACAGTGTCTTACGTACCATCAACCCTGCTCCAATTGAAGCTGCAGTCGCTGTAACTCAGTCAATGCGATGGGTACCCGTGGATCGTCCGGCCACTGCAGCAGCAGCCTCTGCAGCCGATCGATCGCCTCGACCACCCGGCCTTCTACAGACTGGAGGCGAGTCAGGGCCAACGTGGCGGTGAAGCGGATGTCGCCGCCGACCTGTTGGTGGGACAGAATCTGCTCATATAGGACCATGGCGGCAGCAGGTTCGTCCATCTCGAGCCCTCGAGCTGCCGTGATTCGAAGTCGATGGGCCAGGTCGGAAAAACCGTCCTGCTCCAGGTTCTTCCAGATGGCTGTCGCTTGATCCAACCGCCCCTGTCGCAGCCGCAGCCGTCCTGTGGCAAACTGCTGCAGGGCGTCGGGTGACTCGATATGTGCGTCGAACAGTCTCAGCCACAGAAGGGCGTCGTTGGCCTGTGCCGTTTCAGGTTTCGTGGTGACGAGACTGTCCGCGTAGGGGCGCCCTAGTTCCACAGTGCCCTCGAGTACGGCCAGTTCGGTGAACCCTACAGATGCGACGGCGAATCCTGCGGGAGACTGGGCCAGACGCTCGAGGGTGTTGCGAACGACCTGCAGATCATCCCGTTGCCAGCCACTCTCAGCGAGCAGCTCCAGCGCCTGGAGACGCTCGCGCTCACTCAGGTCGAGGGAGATCGCGAGTCGCTGGAGGATGTCCTGGCTCTGCTGCGCCTGGTGGGTGGACAGCAGCAGGTCCGCCAGTTCGAGCTCGAAGGCAGCTGCATCCGATGGGCGAGCGGCGGCGCTGACCAGTTGGCGGTAGAGTGTGATCGCACCCTCCAGGTCGCCACGCCGAGTGTGCATTCTGGCACGCCGATGCAGCGAGGTGGTGCTGAAACTCGGATCCCCGGTGATCTGCGCCAACAGGCGATACGTACGCGACACGGTCTGCTGATACCCCAATCGTTCACTGCGCTGAGCAAACTGAATCAGGCCATCGGTGACCACGTCGACATGCGGGCCAAGCCCCCGTTGGTTCAGTTTTGCCAGGACGATGAACCCCTTCTTCGGTTGCCCCGAAGCCAGCAGTGCATGAGCGAGCAACAGAGACTCAGATGGCTCAATCTGCCGGTCGTTTGTCGCTTGAAGGGGTGTGATGTATCGCTCCCACCGATCTCGACTTGCTTCGCCATCCTGATCCTGCAAGGCCATCACGTCGAACAGTCCCAGGATCTGAAGGAGACGATGAGGTTCGAACTGCACCAATTGCCGATGGACGCGCACCGCATCACGGGGATTGCCGGTTTCCAGATAGAGCTCTCCCAGATCCCAGAGGAAAGGACGTTCGTCGTCGAGTTTCTCAACGCCTTCGATCAGCAAGTCGAGGGCCTCCTGAGACCGTCCCAGACGGCGGATCCGGCGGGCCACGTTCACATAGTGATCGGGCCGCGGATCAACCTGTGAGATCATGTGTCGCCATTGGACGATCGCTGCCTCGACTTCTCCTTTGTGCGCGAGCAGATCACCCAGACTCAGGCCGATGGCGGCGTCGTTGGGATGGGTTTCCAGAAAGCGACGAATCAAGCTCTCGGCGCCGGCCAGATCACCCGCACGGCGTCGTTCGGCCGCTTCGCGCATGACCGTGCTGCGATCCTGCGCTTGAAGCATTGCCGCACACAGAAGCAGCATGAGGAGAAGGTGAGAGGTACGCCTCAAGGTTGTTCAGCCTCGGGTTGAGTCAGGTCGGAATAGACCGTCTCATAGTAGCGCCGAACGAGACGGCGATAGCCGGCAGGATAGTCACCGGAGAGCGCCTCACCCATGGCCTGTCGCCAGCGATCAGGTGTCTGTCCAAGGTTCTCGGGCAACCAGCTCGGGCCATCCATCGCATGTTGTGTGGCGACCTGAGAGCGTCGCTTTTTCTCGAATCCACGGGCATGGATCGAACGACTGGCATCGAGCATACGCTGCAGGATTCGCTGCTGCCGCTGCGGCAGATTCTGATTCGGACGCCGCTGCTCCAGTTGCTGGAGGACGTCGCCCATCTCTTTCTGGATCTGTCCCACGCGCTCCTGCAGTGAACGCTGGCCGCGTAACCCACGCTCCAACTCCGACAGGGCCTGGTAGATCCGTCGCTGCTCTGCGGCAAGGCGAGAGATCATCTCCTCCTGACCCCCACGGCCCTGCTGCCCCTGCTGCCGGCCTTGCTGTTGCAGGGCTTGTTGCGTCGCCTCGTTGAGAGCGGCCTGCTGTTGGGACAATCCCATCATGCGCTCCATGGCTTCGGCAAAGCCGGACGGCATCTGCGATTGGGCAAGATCCTTGGCCGATTCACGCAGCATGAGAACGGCCTCGTTGAGGCGACGCATGGCTTCGTTCTGCAGTTCGAGTGCACGATGTCGCTCCTTCTGACTCAGATGCCCCGCCGCCCCCTCAGCATTCTGCAATGCGTAACCGAGTGTCGTCGGCAGGCCTGGGTGCAACGACATCGTCTGCCGTCCGATCTCGGCGAGGGCCATAATCGATCGGCGAAGACTGGATCCCAGCGCAAACTGTCGTGGAGCTTCGAGCAATGCCCGGGGGCTGTCGAGGGTGTCGATCTGTCGGCGCAATCGTTCCTGCCTGAATGACAATTGGAGAAGATCGGCGGCGATCTCCCGAATGGCCCCCATCAGGTTTTCCCGCTGTCCGGCGGAGAACTCGCCCTGGAGTTCCTGCATCGCCTCAGACAGCCGCCCCAGATCCTCCTCCAGCCCCTCGCCCTGGCGGCGGGCCATCTGCGACTCACCTGCATCGAGCTGCTGCTCCATCATCCGCATTCGCTCATTCAGCTTTGCCTGCTCCATCATCTGGGACTGTGCCTTGAGTCCCTGTGATGTGGGCGGATGGATCTGATCCATCTCCTCAGCGAGTTCATCCAGCTCTTGCTGCAGTTGATCGGTATCGGCCGCCAGACGGCCTTCTTGATCCGCCAATCGCTGCGCATCTGAAGGATCTCCCGCATCGAGACTCTCGTCGATCTGCTGCTGACGCTCTTCGAGATCCTGAGCCTGCTCGGTGGCGGCCATCAGTCGCTGTTCGGCGTGAATCTGCTGCAGAAGCGAGATCGTCCGGTCGAGGCGCTCCTTGAAGCTCTGCTGATCCTGTTGGAACTCGCGAAGTGCTTCGGCCAACTCCTGAGGATTGAGTTCTCCCTGCGCTGCTTGCTGCAAAGCCTCGAGGGCTTCCTGCATCTCGGGCGAGGCAACGGCCGCCATCAACTCACGAATCTGCTCCATCTTGTCGAGTAGCTGATCCGACCCCAGGCCACTCTTCTCGAGTTGGTCCATGGTCTCGGCCATCTCGCGGGCCAACTCCTGTACGGCTTCGGCTCGTTCAGAAGCAGCCTCCAGAGCTGCATCGAGCTCCTTTTTCTCCTGCCAGCTCAGATCGTCTGTCTTGAGGACCTCGCGACGCAGCTGTTCGACGATGTCGTGTGCGTCCTGCTCTTGCTCGGCGATCTCTTCCAGGGTTTCCAACTGCTGCTTCTGCTCGATGGACACCTCATCGAACAATTCGTAGAGCGAGGGGAAACGCAAGGTGTAGGCCGAGCTGAGTCCCTTCTTCGGACCACCTACCGCATCGTTGTCGAAGGCCTCGGCGTGATACGTCACGCGATCTTCGGGCAGCAACTGATGGGGCGTCAGATCCCAGATGTGATGGAGGGAGATACGCGGTTCAGCGGGCGAGTCGAGACGAGTACGCAAAGGGGGGCCGTCATTGATCTGATACACCAGGTCGATTCGGCCAATTCCGAAATCGTCCATCGCCTCAATCCCAAGAGCCACCTGCTGCGATTCGGGCAGGTCGGCGTCGTGACCCGGGTTGACGATGTTCACCACCGGAACCTCGTCGTCAAGAATGTCGATGGCGTAGCGGATCGGCTCGCGGTTTTCGATCCCGTCGATGTCGGTGAGGTGAATGTGATACTGGTGACGGCGGGCGTCGTGAGTCATCACGGCAGGAAGGACCCAGTCCACCACGGCGGCACGATCGACGATCTGTGCCGGGATCCTCACCAAGTCGTCGATGACCATTTCGGCCGTGCCAAGTCTCTTGTTCGACGACGCTTCGAGACGGACTGCGGTACCTGCCAGAGCGCGCAGATCTCCACCTTCCTCCTCAACGCGAGCAGGCAATCCGCTGTAGTCAGGATACTCGAAGGACAACCTGAGGCCCGTCACGACGGGAGGATCGATGACCTTCACCGTGTGCAGCAGGGTTTCGCCATCGCCGGCAAAGCCCTGCACCTCAAAAGACTGTCTCACGTCATCCCAGGCGAAACGTGCATTCGCCCGAATGTCGCCTGAGGCCTCGGTGCCAGACTCCTCTGCAGATGCTTCAGAGACCCGCTCCTCCACGAGCAGTTCCTCCTCCAGCCAGGCCGTTTCTCCCACATAGCGGTGACGCAGCGTGGCCGTCGTCGGGATGTCGCCGGAGATGGCGAGGTGAAGGTCAAGATCGTCACCTGCCACGACGACGCCCGTGGCCATCTCGAGTGTGACATGCGTCTGCTGGGGGGGGCTGAAGGCAAGCGTGGGGTGGGCCCAGCGATGGGCGATGCCCGCGGCACCATCCGGGAAGCGGGATCCCAGAATGACGGTGATCACAAGGGCTGCGGCGGCAGCCCAAAAGGCAAAACGAGGCCGCCTTCGAGAGGCGATCTGCTCGGGTGATGTCTCCAGCAGTGACTGCAGCGCTTCGTCACGAGTGATCGCCAGAAGTGCTTCTGAACAGGGGGCGCTGTCGTCCAGTTCGAGGGCCGTGATCAATCGCTGACGCAGCGACGGAACACGCTTCTCGACATACAGCGCCATGGAGTGCGTGTCGTGTACTCCCTTGAGCCCAACCCGCAATACGCCACCGGCCACGATCACGGCCCCCAGCACGACGAGTCCGGGAGGTACGAGACGTACGATGGGCGGCAGATAGGCGATGGCTTCGACGCCAGCAGCGAGCCACCCTCCCACCATCAGTCCACCGAATGCCCACAGCAGGGCACGTGCGGACTCGATGGCCACGAATCGAACGCGCAATCGTCGCAGACGGTGATGGATCTGGGGCAGGGGCATCTGATCAGGTGTCATTCCAACACTTCGTCTGCCGAATCAATGTGCCAATCAATGTGTCAGGGCCCACACGACGATGTTCGTGCCCATCTGCAGTGCAGCCACGCGTGAGGGCTCAGGGTCATTGTGAATGTGAGCATCTTCCCAACCATCGCCCAGATCGGCCTCGAACGTGTAGAGGACGACGATCCTGTCTTCCTCGAACAAGGCCAGTGCCTGGGGACGCTGGCCGTCGTGTTCGTGGATCTTTGGCAGACCATGGGCGAATTCGAAGTGACAATTGAACAGACCGTGGTCGGCCGGCAACTCGACGAAGTCCTTGCTCGGGTAGACCCGTTTCATCTCGCGGCGGAAAGACTCATCCATGCCGTAGTTGTCGTCTGCGTGAAGAAACCCACCCGCATCTAGATAGTGACGCAGCCGGTCAACCTGTGGTTCGGAAAGACGGACATTGCCGTGTCCCGTCAGATACAGATAGGGATGGGAGAACAGATCCTCGTCGTCGAGATGGACGCGCGCCGGTTCCTTGGCCATGACGATCGTCGTGTGCTCCGTCAGAAAAGCCATCAGATTTGGCAGGGAAGAGGGGTCACTGTACCAGTCACCGCCGCCATCATATTGAACACGGGCGATGGAGAAGCCTCTTGTGTGGTCCTGGGTCTGAGCCTCAGCGGCCGGACAGATCGCGAAGTCCAGCATCCCACAAATCGCACAGGCCACGATCAGGCTGCGGACGATCATCGACATGGCGAGAGTCCATCTATCACAGGCAGGACTCACGATTCACGGGTTGCTTCCATCGATCACGGCAAAGCGTCCCCGTACGGGCGACGATGACGGAGCCTGTGCGGCGTAGAGGTAAATCCCGGATCCTACGAGGAATCCCGCATCGTTGAGACCATTCCAACTCACCGAACCTCGTCCGATGCCAGCATCGAGAGAGGTAACCAGCTCTCCCTGAAGCGTGTAGATCTGCAAGGTCGCACCGAGGGGCAGGCCTGAGAAGGTTAGTCGGTCTCGCCCGTCCGTGACGAAGGGATTCGGAAACACGCCACTGCTGGCGATAGGATTGCCACCATCGACCGGGGCTGTACCAAGTCGCAATCGATTGAGGCCATCGAACGTGCCGATCCAGAGTTCGTTCGAGTCTTCATCAAACAAGAGTCCCGTCACTCGATCATTGATCAGTCCCGAGTTGGTCGACGTCAAGGTGAAGGCCACCTCGCCATCGTCAATTCGACTTAGGCCTGAACCTGTGGCCACCCACAAGTGTCCGTCACCGTCCAATTCGAGCGCGTTGATCTCATCGGAGGGGAGTCCGTCGAGGGTGTTGTACACACGCCAGCTGTCTACATCAAATCGTCCGGCCGTGCGATCGTAGGAACCCTGGATGGCATTGAGCCCACTATCGGTAGCGAGCCACAACACGCCATCTTTGTCTTCGATGAGATCGAAGGCTCGATTGCTGGACAGCCTCGTCTCGGCGGCAGTATTCACCACGACGATCTGGTCATCACCGCCGGTGAATGGAGTGCCGCCATCGTCGAGAATGACCAGACCGTCCGTGCGACTGGCCACCCACTTGTGGCCGGCCTGGGCCAACCCAATGCGGTACAGATCCAGCCGGGAAGGCTGACCAAGGGCCACCTGATCGAAGAGATAACCCTGCGTCTGTGGATAGCCGTCGATGACGGCGATGCCCACGGCAACATTGACGACCCAGAGGTTCCCCTGGGCGTCTCGCTGAACATCACCGACGGCAACAAAGTCTTCATTTGGGCCGATCCCGCGCAGAACCGAATTCTGCTCGTCCAGTTCGACCCACTGATTTCCATCGAGGATCGCAACGCCGCCGCCCCAGCTGCCAATCCAGACCCGATCCTCACGATCGGTCTCGATGGCCACCAGTTCGTCATTTGGCATCCCCGTCGACTTGTCGAACACCGTCCACGACCCTTCGTGGAGTTGATAGACGCCGGCGGAGAGCGAACGCTGCTGATCGTCGGGAACGCTCGCTGCCCAGAGATCCCCATCGACAATGCGCAGATCATAGAATCTGCTGGAACCAGGCTCACCGGCGGGGGCCGGCGCCTCGGCTCCGAGCACCCGCAGCCCCGTCCCCGTGGCCAGCCAGACGGAGCCATCGTCGATCGTAGAGACCGCTCGTACGTTGTTGATCACCGGCGCACCCATGCGTCGCCAGATCTGTACACCAAGGCGTCGCATGAAATTGCCGTCCGCCGTGGCGGCCAACGTCAAACCATTCACGCGCCCCAGCCCGACGACGACCTCTTCATTGTAGTCGAGAGAAAACTGGTCTGTGATGGGGTCGTATGTGAACACGCCCAAGGCTGTGGCGGCCGACACGGTACCATCGTTTACCACCAGATCTCTCACATTCCCCAGATTTCTTACCGAGTTCCAGCTGTCCGGATCCTGCAGGTTCGGCTGGGACAGACTCGCCCATGCCAGTCCCTCAGATGTCCCCACAAACAGGAGCTCATCGTGAACGGCCAGGGCATGAACGGCAGCGTCCTTAGAGATCAAGCCCAATCGACGATAGCTCTCCTTCACCTCCTGTTTATCAAGCAGGAAGACACTGACACCACGATCGGTGCCGACAAACAAACGATCGTTGTGAGGCCGGAGTGTCAGAATGTCCCGATCGCGAAACTCGAGAAAGGGCGGATCAAAGTGAGATGCGCCCGCCCGCATGCGACTCAATCCATTGGCTGCCGTCCCCACCCAAAGATCGCCCACGTCGTCTAGGGTCACCGAAAGCAACTGATTGCCGCCAAGGCCATCGAGGCGTGTAAACCGACGATAGGTCTGGGTCGACCGATCGTAGTGCAACGCCCCGCCCCCCGTCGCCAGCCACACATCATCACCACGCGCAACCACGTCATTCGCCTGGGTCATGCTCGTAAATGCAGCCCACTCTGAGTCGACGACCAGCTGGGCCGACAGTGAACAGGCCAGTCCCAATAACAGGAAGAGGGTGATATGCAGTGGTCTCATCTCAGATCGCAGGTGTCACATCGTGGTCTGTGGATCAACGACGACAGCAAGATCGACGTCAAAGCGGCTCGATGCCTGGCGCATGGAGGTCAGAGCCGTCGAGGTGGTCTGGCGCAGAGCCTGTGCAGAGGGCCCCATCAGCAGAGCCTGCCATCGATGGCGTCCGCGCAGGCGGGCAAGTGGCGCCGGAGCAGGCCCCAGGAGTTGGACACCGGGTTTACAGGTCTGACGCAAACGGATCACCCCTTCATGGGCCGCGCGCTCCACGGCCGCGATCTGGTCACCCCGCCAGCGGAACACGACAAGTCGGCCGAAAGGCGGGAATCCCGCAGCCCGTCGTTCGACAAGCTCATTCTCGACAAAAGCATCGAAGTCCTGTCGGGCAGCAGCTTGCAGTACAGCCTCGTCAGGCAATCGTGTCTGAATCACAACCTCACCTGGCTGATCACCTCGACCAGATCGACCTGCAACCTGCGTCAGAAGCTGAAAACTCCGCTCCGCAGCCCGGAAATCGGGCATGTGTAGCCCTGTGTCTGCTGAGATCACACCGACGAGGGTGACGTCCGGGAAGTCGAGCCCCTTGGCAACCATCTGCGTCCCGAGTAGAACATCCGCTTCGCGCCGACGGAACCGTTCCACCAATTCGTCATGGGCACCCTTCCACCCCGTCGTGTCCACGTCCATACGAATGACGCGGATGTCGGGAAACTGTTCCTCGAGGGCTGTCTCGACCTTCTGTGTGCCCACGCCCTGCAGCTTGACCTCCATGCTCTGACAGTGAGCGCATCGATCAGGGACAGGCTGCCGGTGATCGCAATAGTGGCAACGGAGGTCCTGAATCTGGGCGCCGTGACACGTCAACGAAACACCACAACGAGGACACTCCACCGACTCGCCGCAATCTCCGCATTGGACCACTGGTGCGAAACCCCGTCGATTCTGCAACAACACGATCTGCTCACCACGCTCGAGTCGCTTGTGAATCTTGAGTCGCAGCGTTTTCGAAAACAGTACTCGCTCGCGCCGCTGAAATGGCTCCTGACGCATATCGACCACCTCGACCGTCGGGAGCGGCCGATTGTCCACGCGAGATGGCAATGCCGCGAGGCGGTATTTGTCGCGACGGACATTCCAGAATGACTCTAGACTGGGGGTGGCCGAGCCCAGGACCACGGCTGCGCCGGCCAGGCGGGAACGCACGACGGCCAGGTCACGGGCCGAATACGCCAGAGGCTGTTTCGAATCCAGGTCGTCCTGAAAATACGAGCCATCATGCTCTTCGTCGACGACGAGAATCCCCAGATCGCGAACCGGGGCAAACAGGGCGGAGCGGGCGCCGATCACAATGCGCTGCTCGCCACGCCGAAGACGTTGCCAGGTATCGAAACGCTCACCAAGCGAGAGCTGACTGTGCAGAACGGCCACCTGTTCACCGAAGTGAGTTCGAAAGCGTCGTACCATTTGCCAGGCGAGAGCGATCTCCGGTACGAGGACGATGGCGCTTCGATTCAACGACAGTGCATGTTCGATGGCACGAAGGTAGACGAGGGTTTTTCCTGACCCTGTTACACCGCGCAGAAGGATGGGTGTGCTGTCACTTTTCTCTACCGCGGCTGACACCGTGTCGAGAGCCGCCTGCTGGTCCTGCGTAGGCACCAGATCGGGGGCGTCGAGATTGGTCAGATTGGCCAGTGGGTCGCGGATGACCTGCTCGTCAACGGTGTCGACGATCCCGCGTCGCTGCAGAGCCTGAAGGATCGCATATCCGTAGCCGTCCTCCACGAGTTGCTGTTTGGGCAGGCGACCCCCGGCGGCGGCGAGGGCGGTTACACACGCTGCCTGACGGGGGGCGCGACTCAGCTCTGCGGCGACCTCCTCTGCCGGACGAGGATCGATCAATTGGACAGTCTGTCGCATTCGCTGCGAGACACTAGCATCCTGCAAGTCGGGTTGCACATCGATCGCGCCGGCTTGACTCAGGCGACGCAGGGCGGCTTCAAGACCGCGACCTCCGAGCCGCCTCTTGAGGGTTGTCACCGTGAGGGGGGAAGCGGCGGCACTCACCTCGTCTATCAGGCGCTGAGAGAGTGGGTCGAGGCCATCGACGGGAGGTTTGGTCCCCCGTCGAACCCGTCGCCGTGACGTGATGTGCACGCCTGGTGGCAGGGCCGCCGCAAGGGCAGATCCGAGGGGAGCCAGATAGTATTCGGCGAGGAAATGGCACAGTTGCACGATTTCCGGACTCAGAAGAGTTCCATCGATCAGCTGACTGATCTCTCGGATCGCTCGCTCGCTGAGATCGCCCGCTGGTGGATCTTCGGCAACCACGAAACCGGTGACCAGTCGCTGCTGAACCGGCACCAGCACCACGGAGCCGAGGCCGACGGTTTCGGTCAATTCTGAAGGGACAGCATAGGTCAGTTGGCGAGCCAGCGGCGGGGGCAATGCCACTTCCACCAGGCGGCGGCTCACGGACGCTCCGTATCGACGGACTCCGCTATGGGATCGGGGGACAGAGAGGTGAAGGACCCCAGGGGTTCGAGTTCAGGTCCCAGCATCTGATATCCGTCGGTCACACCCCGGAAGCGAAGAACCTTCGTGGCGTCGCCAAGTCGACCAGCGCCCAACAGGGATCCCTGGAGGCGAAAGTGCACGCCGTGAGCGCGGCCGGCGCGAACCATGAAGAATTGGTTGGCAAACCAGTGCCGGATTTCGCCTTTGGGGATGATCTCTTCGATTCCGTCCACACCGTCCCACTGCACCTGTACCCATGTCGAGTCGATGGCGCGTGCTTCCAGAACGATGGCATCCGCCGTGTCCAACACGATTGGTGATGCGCCCAGGGCCGTATCGGCAGCCACGGTCAGGACCTCGGTCGGATTTTGTGCCTGCGTCGGGTTGGGATCGTCTTGCGGCGCTTGGCCGGCCCGACCTGTTGCGGCGACCTGCCTCGCCGGAGCGTCTGCCGGCGGCGTCTCTGTCTCTTGACCGGAAACCACTTCGGTCTGTCCGACCGAAGCTGCTGCCTGCGTATCTTGGGTCTGCGTATCTGGGGTCTGGGTGTCTGCGGTCTGGGTTTCCGGGGGCCTGGTGACTTCAGGCACGACAGCATCGGCAACGGCGACGGCTGTGTTCGGCTGCGCCGCATCCAGATCTTGAGCAGGTTCCCGATTCGTACCGGGGGAGTCAGGCGTCGCCTCCTGCGCAGATCCGGTTTCCTGCGGGGCTTCGGAGGCGAGCGGGCTGGACAGGTATTCGTCGGATTGCTGATAGCTCTGTGATGGTGCCTCGTCTCGCAGCAACACGATCGCCACCACGATGATCGCCACGAGCAGGATCGCGGCGCCAACGAGACGACTCAACGGCTGACGTTCAAGGAGGGAGACCCACGCGGGGGACGCGGCGACGGGAACAGGCGCCGACTGATCGGCACGCATGATGACCGGTTCTTCCGGAAGGCCGATTTCCTGCTCAAAACGGGCATCCATGGCATCGCCGCTCAACCCGACATGTTCGGCATAGTGCCAGACGGCGAGGCGTGCGTAGATCGGCTCGACGACGTCGAACTGTCCCGCCTCGATCCCTTCCAGGATCTTCAGCGAAACACCAAGTCGTTGCTGTACTTGCTCGAGGCTTTCGCCGCGCTCTTCACGACCACGGCGCAGTGCCTCGGAGATGGAAAGGTCGCTCTTCTCCGTCATGCACGATCGGGCTTGAATGGGGTGTCGACGTCGAAACCGGCAGCCGCGAGGAGGGTGGTCAGTCGGTGCAGCGGCAGACCGACCACATTATAGTAACAGCCCTCGATTCGTTCAATAAAACGGGCACCAAGTCCCTGGATCCCATAACTGCCTGCCTTGTCGAGAGGCTCGCCCGATTCGATGTAGTCGGTGATGGCCGATTCGCTCAAGGGAGTCATGTGCACGCGAGTCACCTCCGCTGCTTCATGGGCCGCTCCGTCGGGTGAAAGCACACAAAGCCCCGTGCAGACCGAGTGCTGTCGCCCGCTGAGCAAGCCAAGCATACGGGCAGCATCGTCGACGGACGTGGGTTTTCCCAGCAACTCGTCTTCCAGCCAGACCACCGTATCGGCGCCGACCACGAAGGTCCCCCGATCTCGTGGCAGATTCTCAGACACTGCCTCTGCCTTGGTTCGGGCAGAATGGATCGCGTGTTCCACGGCCTCACCTTCGGGCGCAGGTTCGGGTGCCGGACTCACGATCTGCTCGAAAGGCAGCCCCACCTGCTTCAGCAACGCGACGCGCCGAGGCGAGGCCGAAGCCAGAACCAGTGTTCCCTTACTCACTGTGGCGACTTTACTCACTGTGGGGACTTTCGATCAGAAGTGTCACGGGGCCATCATTGTCGATCAGAACCCGCATATGGGTGCCAAAAACGCCGCGTTCGACCCGTACGCCATGACTCTCAACACGTTGGATATACATCTCATAGAGTCGTTCGGCGACTTCGGGTTCGGCGGCGGTACCAAAGCTGGGACGCCGTCCCTTGCGACAGTCGCCATACAGGGTGAATTGAGATACGGCCAGAACACCACCACCCGATTCAAGGACCGATCGATTCATACGCCCATCGTCATCCGGGAAGATGCGCAGATGGACGGTCTTGTCCGCGCAGAATTCGATGTCCCGATCCGTGTCGTCCACATGGACCCCGACCAGCACGGCGAGTCCAGACTGAATCTGACCGCAAACCTCACCATCGACTTCGACCGAGGCTTTTCGTACCCGCTGAACGACGAGTCTCATGAGCCGATCCGACGGCGGTCGCCGCGCTCTAAACGCAACTGGGGAATCTCCTTGAACTGAGCCTTGAAGTAGAAGGCTCGATTGTCGACCAGGCCACTGGGTTCCACGTTGAGGGTTGCTGTCCAATCGTGGAACTCGCGCTGGACCGAAAGCAGCTCGGCTGTGATTCGATCTCGATGGCCCAGGGCAACGCCCGGTGCATGGAGATTGTAGTTGATCGAGTAGTTCACGTGCCAGATCTGTGACAGCGTCATCCCCAAGGAGCCACGAATCCACGAACGCTCAGACGTGCCCGCGGCAGATCGGCGACGGGAGTAATAGTGGCTTGTGTGGAAGGTTCGACCGCGATCGCGCGCATCGATGTCCTGCTGCAGGCCGTTCTCATATCCGAATCCATCGCTACGATCGTTGCCAAAGCGTTCCTGGTAGCTGCTGGATGACGAACGGTTCTGGGATCCGCCTTGGGACGAACCGCTGCGGGACCGACCACTTTGGCGATTGTCTCGCAGCGTCCGCAACGTCGTGGTGACCTCGAACTGACGCAAACGGGGAAGGGTCAGCAGGTCATCCTCGTCGTCATAGAATTCGGAGCGCAGGCTCAGTCGGGAGTTGAGACGGCGGCCGGCCTCGACGGTGAAGCTGGTGACCAGATCCGACAGGGGTCGCCGATCACGATCGAAGTCGTAGGAAGTGGACAGATTCAACTGGGCAAGTCGTGCTTTGGCCTCCTCCTCATCGTTCTGCAGATACTTGACCCAGAGGCTGTTGCTCAGGCGAAGCGTGAGCCGGCGATTGGCCTTCCATGGTCCCCCTCGCCCGGTGAAACCCACGCCCCCAGTGTCGGAACGGGTCGCGCCAAAACTGAACCCCACATCAGGTTTCAGCACATGTCTCAGGGCCGTCACGCGCCCAACCCGCGGATGGAACAGGCCATACACGGTCTGCGACACGGTGGCCGACGTCGATAGCTGATCGGACCGGACGCCTTCCTCCGACCCCGAACGAAGATTCTGGTCACGCCACCCGCTATTGAAGGAGGCATTCAGATTGAGCCAATCTGCCGGGCGCTGCTGCGTGGAAAGTCTGAGACTGGCATCGGCGCGCGTACGGTCGGTCTGTGATGTAGCTGTCGTCTGTCTCGTGTTGCGCATCCGTGCGTTGCCATCGTAGTAGAAACGGGTATACCAGGGCCCGTTTCGTCCGGCGTCTCCAAACAGTGCCTTTCGACTGGCACGCAGACTGATTTCCGGCAAGACCAGATCTGATCGATCGAGATCGAGATTCTTGGTCTGACTGGCGCCCGCACTCAGGGACCATCCCGCTTCACGCCATCTCTTGTCGTAACGGACATTCGAGCGCAGCGTGCGATTGAGGCGATCATCGAGTCCCGTGCCATTGTCTCGCAGGAAGTCCTGTTTTCCCTGGAAGGTCCCTGAGCCCTGAAGACTGGCCGACGAGCCCAACTGTTGGCGGTGGCGCAGCGAGAGCGACCAGGCCCGCTGTCCGACATCACCATCCTGGCGATTTTGCACATTCGCCTGGATCGAGCCATTGAAGCGATAGCGCCACGCGTAAGACAGAGCCCCCCGTCCGACCCAGCCCGTCTGCTGTCGCAGATCGGCGGCCAGGGTCAGATCCCAATAGTCGCTCGGGGCGAAATAGTAACCCAGATTCCGCACTTCCCATTCGGTCGTCGTGCTGCCAAAGGAGAGGGGGCGACGCCCGAAACCAGGGGTCAACACACCGGACTGCCGGTCTTCACGGAGAGAGAACACGTAGAAAGGAATCCACAGCAACCGGCTCTCAGCGATGCGGAAGTAGACGGGGCGTGCGATCGCCATATCCCCCACAAGAACCTTGATGCGGGGGGAATAGAAGTCGAAGTGAGGATCGTCATCGTCACAGGTCGTATAGGACCCCGAGCCCACGAGGAACTCCTCATCGGACAGTGCTCGAATTCGCCGTCCGGCGAAGAATCCATCATCGTGAGCGATCCGCCCGTCTGTGATCCAGCCTTCTCCTGTCTCGGTGTCGTAGAGGATGACATCTCCTTCCAACACGTCATCACCCCGTGACAGCCGCGGACGGGTGCCTGGGCCCTGCTGTGCTGTGGAATCCAAACCCAGTCTGCTGGAGTCGGCCGGTCCTGCAACCTGATCGACCGTGCGGCGACTGGAGTCTTGCTCGCTTGCTCTGGACGTGGACGTCGCCACAATGACATGACGGTCCCTGAAGAAAACCATCCGGTCCGCTTCGAGACGCGCACCCTTGTGCAGAACAACAGCGTGCCCTTCTAACACCAGAGAATCACCATCGACGTGGTCGATGAAGCGATCCGCCTCGTACTCGAAGGCTGCTTCTGTGGTGCTTTGCGCAGATTCCAGCAGGCGGGTGACTGCAAGCAGCTCCGTGTCAGCCCTGGCTGCCGATGAGGTGTCCGTGCTGGTCGGGCTGGCACCAACCCTATCCGTCGTCGCCAAACTGGTGGTGACCAGGCCGGTCGTGATCAGGAGACGCAGAACGGAAAAGGCTTTCACGTCGAATCGACCGGTGCCTGACGCTGGCGGAAGATCTCATAGAGGACGATACCAGCGGCGACGGAGGCATTGAAGGAGCCCGCTTCGGGGCGGGCCATAGGCAGTCGTGCGACGAAGTCGCAACCTTCCCGGACCAGGCGGCGAAGACCGCTTCCTTCGGCACCGATGACGAGCCCGACATTGCCATGAAAATCGATGTCAGCCACCTCCCGATCGCCTTCGGCGGCCAGACCCGTGATCCAAATGCCCGACTCACGCGCTTCATCGAGAGCCCGTCGAAGGTTTCCCACCCGACTGACCGGTAGCCGATCGACAGCACCCGCAGATGCCCGGGCCACCGCGGCGGTGACACCGCTGACTCCGCCGCGCTGAGGTAGTACCACGCCATCTGCACCGACTGCATGGGCACTGCGAATGATGGCCCCGAGATTGTGCGGATCCTGGATACCATCTAGGTAGACGAGGAAGGGATTCTCCATCTGGAGCAACTTGCCATACTCGGTGTAGGATCGGGCCGCCAACATGGCCACGACCCCCTGGTGTTTCACGCCCTGTGCTGCCCGATCGATGGCTACACGGTCCACCATATCGAAAGGAACACCAGCCGCTCGAGCACGCTCACGAATGGAGTCGATTACCTCACCGTGGGCCCCGCGTGCCAACAGCAGGCGTCGAATCGGCTGGCCCGCCTCCAGCGCACCCAGGACCGCGCGTCGTCCTGCGAGGGTTTCCTCAGCAACCGTGGAGTCGGTGTTCGGGTCTGGGCTCATGCGGGTGCGGTCATCTTGGATCGGGAGGAAGAGAGGGGAGGCTCAAGGGGAGAGATTTCCCTCTCAGCGGCTCATGAAAGAACGAGCTCGTAGATAGCAGGGCATTGTTTTTCATGGACTTACGAGTAAGAAGGAGGTTCCGGCCCACAGATTGCTGATCGAGTGTGTCGCAAAGAGATTTCGCTTGTTTCACGAATCTGCCCACGGAGTCCCCAGTGGATACCATGACCTTGCTGATCGAATTGGGGCTCGGCCTCGCCGCTTTGACTGCGGTCACCCGCGCCCTCGTCGAACGAGTCCACGAGCACCAGTAGTCGGCTCCTGATCCGCCGTCTGTCGTGGCGGATCTATCGACGATCATCCGACGGCCCTTTGAAGCCGTCGCCGAAGTCGTATCCTGCTCGTCCCCAGTCGATCTTGCCCGGATCCAATCGTCGCCGCAAGTGCTCGAGGGTGTGGAGGATTGCCTGTTCTTCGCCCTGAGAGTCTTTTGACGCCGAATCCGATGCCCCTAAAGACCCCAGATCCACCGGCTGTTGAGGTGAGGTTGGTGGGGCCGGAGAGGGGGGCGGTGTCGCTGGTGATGTCAGCGGGGGTAGGTCAATTGGGGCACCCGCGGTGAGGGGTTTGTCCTCGTAGAAGAAGTGTGCGAACTCCAACATCACACCGGCCTTTTCCTCGGGTGTGATCTCCCCCAGATATGCCATTGCCGCATTGACCTGCTGTACCGTGTCGAGATCGACATCGGCGAGGATCTCGCGCGTACGTTCCTGCCCCAGGGCGATGAGGAAAATCGCCACCTTCTGCATCTTCGTGAATCGGTCCGTTCCCATCACGCGTCCTCTTGTTTTCGGTGCGCCTGCGACGCGGGGGGCGGCTGTTCCCCCTCCAATCGTTGTTTCCACTCTGACAGGCGATTGAGTGCGTCGAGGGGCGTCGTCCGCGTCACATCCAATTGACGTAGCTCCTCCATCAATTGTACCAATGCGGGCGTCGAGCCGCCGCCAAATAGATCCATCTGAGGCGTGGCCCGTTCTTTCGACAAGCCTTCGGGGGAGGCGTCCGTCTCCAGTTCCTCCAGTAGTGCGGTGGCCCGTCTCACAACCTGCGACGGCATGCCGGCCATCTGCGCCACGTGAATGCCGTAGCTGCGATCGCACGGCCCAGCAGCCAACCGATGCAGGAAGACCACACGATCCTCCTCTTCCCGAACCAGCACGTTGAAGTTACACACACGCTCCAATCGACTCTCCAGTTCGGTCAGTTCGTGATAGTGTGTGGCGAACAGGGTGCGAGGCTGTGCTTCGGGATGATCGTGCAGGAATTCGACGATCGCCCAGGCGAGGCTGAGTCCGTCATAGGTGGACGTACCCCGCCCGAGTTCATCCATGAGGATGAGAGATCTCGGCCCGATGTTGTTCAGGATGGTCGATGCCTCGTTCATCTCCACCATAAACGTGCTCTCGCCGCGAACCAGATTGTCCGAGGCGCCGACGCGTGTGAAAATGCGGTCGACGACACCTACGCGCGCCTTCTTTGCCGGTACGTAGCTACCCATCTGGGCGAGCAGGACGATCAGTCCTGCCTGACGAATGATCGTGCTTTTGCCCGCCATGTTGGGCCCCGTGATCAGCATGATCTGCTGCTGGTGGGTATCCAAACGCAGGTCGTTGGGCACGAAACGCCCGTCACGCAGCTGACTCTCCACAACCGGATGACGGCCCGCATCGATCTCGAGGATGGTCGAGTCATCCACCTCAGGACAGCAGTAGTTCTCGATCTCCGCCAACTCGGCGAAGCAGGCCAGCACGTCGATCTGGGCCACGGTTCGGGCTGCCTGCTGCACGGGCGCCGCGAATCCTGCCGCTTCGTCGCGCACCCGCACAAAAATCTCCGACTCCAGTTCGGCGATGCGTTCCTGCGCCTTGAGCACCTTCGCTTCATGCTCCTTCAACTCCGGCGTGATGAAACGTTCCGCATTGGCCAGTGTCTGTTTGCGTGTGTAGTCATCGGGTGCACGGTCGAGATTCGCCTTGCTGATCTCGATGTAGTACCCAAATACCTGATTGTAGCCAATCTTGAGACTGCTGATGCCTGTGCGTTCACGTTCGGTGACCTGCAGTTGGGCGATCCAATCGCGTCCTCCGGCGGCGACGGCGCGCAGATCATCGAGTTCCTCATCGTAGTCATCGCGAATCACACCACCATCAGCCAGTCCTGCAGGTGGTTCGTCCACAAGGGCCTTGCTGAGCAGCTGCAGCAGGTCCTCCACGAAGGGCAACTCTTCGCCGCCCAGGCTGCAGGCCAGAGGGGACTCGAAGATCGTCGTTGCCGCACCGACGTCCGGCAGGGCCGCCAAAGAAGCTGCAAGTCCACTCAGGTCTCGTGGGGAGGCACGATGACAGCAGACTCGAGCCATCATTCGCTCCAGGTCTCCGATTCGCTCCAATTGTTCTCGAAGTCGGGCACGGTGTGTTCGACCGGTCACCATGGTCGTCACCGTCTGCAGCCGGGCTTCTATCCGCTTCGGGTCTCGGAGGGGCGCTGTCAGCCACTGGCGTAGAAGCCGCGCCCCTAAAGCGGTGCAGGTATGGTCAACGACGCTCAGCAGCGTCCCATCCCGGCTGCCGTCATGTTGGTTGCTGAGCAGGTCGAGATTCCTCTGCGCCGCCGCATCCAGCAGAAGGTGATCTTCGCGGCGTCGCCGCCGCAGCCGGTTGATGTGGTCGATGGCACTTTCGCGCTGATGATCACGCAGATAGGCTAGGGCTGCACCGGCCGCCCGCAGCCCCAGATCCAGATCGTCGCAGTCGAAGCCTTTCAGTGAATGCACGTTGAACTGTTCCAACAGCAGTTCGCGCGCGCTGTTGTATTCGAAGTGCCAGTTTTCTGCATGGGAGACGGCCACACCCGGCAGTCGTGTCGTCAGGTGGGTCAGCAGCGTTTCATCTGAATTTTCGGGCAGCAGAAGTTCTGCCGGCGCCATACGTTCGATCTCATCGCCCAGCAGATCACGCGCGATCTCGTCGACGGAGAAGTCGCCCGTGGACAGATCGACCAGAGCGATCCCGGCTGTGTCATCGTTTGCGCACACGGCCGCGGTGAAGTTGTTGCGCTGCTGGTCAAGCATCGAATCTGACAACGCCGTCCCTGGAGACACGACTTCCACGACGTCGCGTTTGACGATCCCCTTTGCCCTCTTGGGGTCCTCAACCTGCTCACAGATGGCAACCTTCCGGCCCAGTCCGATCAGGCGGGCGACATACCCCTCCATCGCGTGGTGGGGGACACCCGCCAGTGGAATATCACCTGACGTCTTGCCGTGATTCCGCGATGTCAGCGTCAGGCCGAGGAGGCGTGCTGCCTCCTTGGCATCCTCGAAGAACATCTCGTAGAAGTCACCCATGCGAAAAAAGAGGATCGCATCCTCATGCTCCCGCTTGAAGCGCATATACTGCTCCATCGCTGGGGATAGCTTGGGTGACGCCATCGTCGTGGGTGCTCTGGGGGAATGTGTTGGTAGGTCGGTGACGGTAGGAAGGAAGATAACCGGGGGGCGTCGCTGCCTCAAAGGGACGACGGTGGCACGATCGGACTGAGCCGGCGAAAGACAAAAGGGAGCGTCGCCAGATGGCCACGCTCCCTCATTTTCAGCAGATGGTTGAAGGACAGGTCGTGCGAATTACTCGCCGGCACCCCAACTCTCCATCTCTTCGTCTCGATCACGTTCCTCTTCGTCTTCCTCCTGCTCTGGCACTTCCTGGATCGGGTGTGCCTCAACATAGGCGTCGACCTCTGCCTGATCCTTGTCACGCAGGAACTCGATGACACTGAGGACGATCTT
The DNA here is from genome assembly GCA_002712305.1 of Gemmatimonadota bacterium. Taxonomy (GTDB): domain Bacteria; phylum Latescibacterota; class UBA2968; order UBA8231; family UBA8231; genus UBA12574. Next base: position 38,718 of record PATE01000085.1, read on the forward strand.
CTTCTGCTCTTCGTCGAAATCGATGACCTTCAGCGGGATCTGCTGACCACCGTCGAATGCTTGTCGTGGCGTCTCCAGCCCATCGATGCCCAACTGCGAGAGGGGGACGAAACCGTCGACGTCGTTTTTGAGACTCACTACGACTCCACGCTCAAGAATGCGCGAAATCGAACCTTGTGTCTCCGTGCCGACGGCGTGGCTTTCGGACAGGGTGGGCCATGGATTCTCGAAAGCCATCTTGTGGCTCAGCGAAATCCGGCGTCGCTTCACATCGATATCGGTCACGACGACGGGAATGACATCACCCTTTTTGAACATCTCGCTCGCCTGGCGAATGCGGCGGGTCCACGACATGTCCGAGATGTGGACGAGCCCATCGATACCTTCTTCGATCTCCACGAAGGCGCCGAAGTTGGTCAGACTCTTGACGGTACCCTCCAGGCGTGTGCCTGAGGGGTAACGAGCGTCGAGTGTCTCCCAGGGATCGGGATCGGTCTGCTTCATGCCGAGGGAGATCTTCTGATTCTCCACATCGAGCTTCAGCACCACTACATCGACCATGTCACCGATGGAAACCAGCTTCGACGGATGGCGCACGTGCTGCGTCCACGACATCTCGGAGATATGGACCAGGCCCTCGATACCCTCTTCGAGTTCCACGAAGGCACCGTAGTCGGTGATACTGACGACTTTGCCCTGCGTCGTGGTCGTTTCCGGGTACTTGTCGCCAATGTTCTCCCACGGGTGGGGCGTCAGCTGCTTGAGACCCAGAGAGATACGCTCGCGTTCACGGTCGTAGTTGAGAACCTTTACGCGAATCCGGTCACCGATGGAGACCATCTCTGAGGGATGGCTGACACGACCCCACGACATGTCGGTAATGTGCAGGAGTCCGTCGAGACCGCCGAGATCAATGAAGGCACCAAAGTCGGTGATGTTCTTGACGACGCCCTCGCGCAACTGACCGTCCTCGAGTTCGGACACCAACTCGCCGCGCATCTTCTCGCGCTCTTCTTCAAGTACGGAGCGGCGGGAGACGACGATGTTGCGACGCGCCTTGTTGAGCTTGATGATTTTGAATTCGTATTCGTTGCCGAGATACTGGTCGAAGTTCTTGACCTGGCGGATGTCGATCTGCGAACCCGGCAGGAAGGCCTCGACGCCGAGAAGATCGACGACGATTCCACCCTTGATCCGCCGCATCAGGCGCCCGCGAACCGTCGTGCCATTGTCGTGGGCTTCCTTGATCCCGTCCCAGACGCGCATGAAGTCGGCCTTCTGCTTCGACAACACGACGCGACCCTCGAGGTCTTCGACATTCTCGAGGAAGACTTCAACTTCCTGGCCGATCTCAATCGATGTCGGGTCGTCGCCAAACTCGCGGATTGAGATGGCACCTTCCGACTTGAAACCGATATCGACGAGGATTTCGTTGGGATTGATATTGACGACGCGGCCCTGGACGATCTCGCCCTGCCGGATCCCCGAGAAGCTCTCGTCGTACATCGCTTCGAGTTGTTCCTGCTCGGTCTCCGAGTATTCTGAGACCTCGAACTCCTCGATGCTGATCTGGCCGTAGACGGGCTTTNCTGCTACGGCGGTGGCNTCACCCGATGGTGGTGCCTCGACAGCGGGAGCTTCTTCGACGGCTGTTTCTTCGGTCATTCGGACATTTCCGTGGTCTGCGAGCTTTGCGAGTACTTCCGCGAAGTGATCGCATCCGAGTCCTGCCGGGCCCGGGAATGAGGATAGTTGTCTCGAGGAACTTCGGGATGGCCTATGCCCCAGCGCAGCCGGAGTTCGGCGCAGTACAGTGCACAGCCTGGCAGGCGAAGGATTCCTCGAAAACGGGAAACTCCAAATATAGGGATAAAGGCCCCAAGACGGTATCCCCGGAGCCGATCCTGAGAATCAGGCTCCTCGCAGCCGTGCTAACTCGACGATCTGCTCGATGACGGTCTCGATGCTCAGGCCATCTGTGCGGACCTCCACGACGTCCAGAGGGAGGCCATCAGCCCCGTAGTCGCGCTCCTCGTCTTCTCGATCACGGGTGCGGATATCGGTCCGTACCTGGTCGAGGGTGATGTCGACGCCACCCGCGACGAACTCCTCGTGTCGCCGGCGTGCACGCTCCTCCAACTCGGCAAGCATTCGGATCTTCAGGTCAGCACCCGGGAAAACAACGGTGCTCATGTCCCGTCCCTCGGCGACAATCCCGCCCTCGGCGCCCATCGATCGCTGTACTTCGACCAGTTGCTGGCGAACGACTGGACGATCTGCATAGGAGCCGACGCAACGGGTGATCTCCGGCCGTCGGATGTCTGCGCTCACATCCTCGCCATTGAGTAGGACCCGCCGCCCCTTATCAAGGGGTGTCAGTTCGATCTGCAGTTCGCCGAGCAGGCTCGACAGCTTCTCGTGATCGGAGGGCGCCACATCGGCGGCGGTCGCCGCCAGGGCAACGGCCCGATACATGGCACCCGTATCCAGGTGACGGTAGTGGAGGGCAATGGCAACACCGCGAGCGGCCGTCGACTTGCCCGCGCCGATGACGCCATCGATGGCGATGACAAGGCCGCCGGGTCCAGGCACTACTTGTCCAATCCGACCTGTCGACGAAGACGTCGAATCTCATCGATTCGCAGGCGGCGATGCTGTCCGGGGCGTAGGTCGCCGACTTCCATGCTGGCGAAACTGGCTCGGCGCAGGGAACGCACTTTGTGTCCCACGGCCAGACACATCCGTTTGACCTGGTGTTTACGTCCTTCGTGCAGAATCAATTCGATCCGGGCGCGACGACGATCCTGTGTGGGCAGCAGGCGGATGTCGGCCGGTGCCGTCGGTCCGTCCTCCAGTTCCACACCTCGCGCCAGCTTGATCACGGCCCCTTCGTTCGGAAACCCCTCCACCACGGCCACATATCGTTTGGCCACTCCGTACTTAGGATGGGTCAGTCGATAGGCCAGCTCGCCGTCGTCAGTCAGTAGCAACACACCGGTCGTATCTCGGTCCAATCGGCCCACGGCGACCGTGGCGGGCCTCGAGTCGGGCACATCCTCAAAGACGGTGGAGCGTCCGCGCTGCTCGTGGCGGGTCACGATCGTATCGCGGCGTTTGTGCAGCAGGATGTACTCATGGCGCGTGGGCAAGTGGATAGTCTTGCCATCCACTTGAACGCGATCCTGGGTTGAATGGACACGATCACCGGGCCCGCTGGGAAGCTTCCCATTCACCCGAACCGATCCGGCAGCGATCAATTCATCGCACCGACGACGACTCGCCACGCCAGCGCGAGCGAGAAAGCGGTTGAGCCGCATTCTGTCGTTGGGATCAGCTGTCGTCGGGTGCCGCTTGGCCATCTCCCACTTCTGCTTCGCTCTCGGCGGTTGGGGCAGTCTCTTCCGGTGAATCATCGTTCGACGGAGCATCGTCAGACACATCGTCGTCAGCGCCATCGTCGATGGAGGCACCGTCACCCTCGGAGTCGTGATCACCTGCGCCGTCTTCTAATTCTTCCTCGGAGGTCTCATCTTCGACGGCCGCATCCACAGCGCCCTCGCCGAGTGTTTGCGCCTCGGCTGCATGCGCTTTACGCTCGCCCTCGGCCAACAGTTCTTCCAGTTCCTTCGGCCGTGGAAGGTCGGCGAGACTCTTCAGGCCAAAGTGAGTCATGAATTCTCGTGTGGTACCGAACAACATGGGGCGCCCCACACCTTCGGATCTACCGACGATTCGGATCATGTTCAATTCCAGAAGCGTACGGATGACCCCTCCAGAATCGACGCCGCGGATGCTGTCCACCTCGATGCGAGTGACAGGTTGCTTGAAGGCGATGATCGCGAGTGTCTCCAGAGCGGCTTGTGAGACGCGTACCTGACTGCGATCGTGGAACTTGCGCACCCAGGGACCGAACTCCTTGCGCGTGACGAACTGGAAGCCGCCGGCGACTTCCGTGATCGTCATGACATGGTCTCCCTCGGCATACAGCTGGTTGAGCTCATCGACGACGCGTCGCAGATCTTTGCCCGATGCACCCTTGCACAGAGATGTCAACTTTCCGGGCGATACCGGTTGGCCGGCGGTCATCAAAACGGCCTCGACGATGCCGCGAAGCTTCTCGGTCTCGGAGTTTTCGGCGCTCACGTGCGCTCCTCCGGGCCCACGAGGCCATCAGGACTGGGTGTAGGGGGCGGCGGCAGGTCGGCGGGCCCTGACGGCTGCGGATCCTCTTCCCACTCGTCGGTTCGACCCTGGGTGGGAGGCCTTGGCTGCCCCTGGTCGAGAGCGTCTGCTTGATCCTGCGTGGGTGGCGCTGGCCCCACTGCCTCACCGAGGCGTTCGGCGGCATCGACCAGCCTTTGCGCGTCGCTTTCGAGATCATCCGGCTCCTGCGTTGCCAGGGCCGTCGCAGAGGGTGGATTGGGTTCCTCATCCTGCGTGTCGGATCGCTCGTCGTCATCGGAGGACGGCATCAGGCCCGTTGAGGACGATGTCGTCGGAGAGGAGGACGCCTGGGTCTCAAATGTTGCGTTGGGCTCCTGATGGCGTGTGTCCTGCGATGGATCTGAGGCGTCTTGCTCGTCTGCGGAGGTCGACGGTGTCCCACCGTCCTGTGTCTCAGCATTCTGCGTTTCGTCGTTCAACGCTTCATCGTCCGGCGTTTCTGGCTGCTCTGGCTGGGCGCGGCTCTCGATCCAGATATCGTCGAAGGGTTGGGCTTGATGAACACGGATCCGTTGTGACTTGAGCAGTTCAAGAATGCCGATGAAAGTTGCCACGAGGGTAACTCGAGACTGCCCCACAACGAGCTCGTGGAATCTGAGTCGGGAGCGCTGATGGAGCTCGCCCAGAATCCGATCGATGCAGTCCTCGGTGGCGACTTCTTCCTCGACAATCTGATGAACCGCTGCCTGAGGAACGTGATCGATGACGTGTTTGTACACCTTCAACAGGTCGAACAGTGACACCGGCTGGAGTTCGGCATCTTCGGTGTCATCGGGCAGTCCACCCGGTCGCTGATAGACATCGCGCTGTTCGGTACCCTGGTCACTGAGCCAGTCCGCGATCTCCTTGAACTGTTGATACTCGAGTAGCTTGCGGACCAACTCCTCGCGCGGATCACCGAGTCCCTCGTCGAGCTCCTCGCCCTCGATGTCCCGCGGCAACAGCATCTGCGACTTGATCTTCATCAGCGTGGCAGCCATGAGGATGAAGTCGGCGGCACTCTCGAGATCCAACAGGTGAACTTCGCGGAGGAACGCCAGATACTGTGCCGTGATGCGAGCTACGGGGATGTCGTAGATGTCTACCTCGCTCTTACGAATGAGGTAGAGCAACAGGTCGAGGGGGCCCTCGAAGACATCGAGATTCACCCCGTAGTCGTCGATGAGGGCCTTCGCCTCGGCCGCTTCGACGCGAGCGGCTTCGTCTGAAACCGCGTCGTCCGGGATGATTGTCAGATCCGGGTCGGGTGTTTCGTTAGGGGGCGTATCAGTCAAGGAAGAGATAGGGCTTCCATAGATGGTCGGAGACTCCGACGTGGTTGCGGATAAAGGTCACGTTGTTTGGTCGTCTGGGCTTTCGGATCAACGCAAGCCCAGCCTGTTCAGGCTGGCGACTCCCCTTGCGGGCGTTGCAGGTGGCGCAGGCGGCAACGAGGTTCTCCCAACTCGATGGGCCGTCGTGCGTCTTCGGTATGACATGGTCGATGGTCATCTTTCGATCGCGGATACCGCAATACTGACACTCGTAGTTATCGCGGCGCAGGACGTTGCGCTTGGACAAAACAACGCGCCTTCGGGGCGCCCGGACATATCGCTCGAGGCGGACGACGCTTGGAACCGCGTATGACGCCGAAACCGACCGCACTGCACCCAGCCCCGTCTCCACACTGCTCGCTTTGCCTCGGAACACAAGGGCCAGAGCGCGACGCACTGAGCAGACATTCAGAGGCTCGTAGTTCTGATTGAGGACCAACACGGAACGGTCCAGCACAATCATCTCCGGGCCGTTGACGGGAGCAAGACACCCCCGACAGAGGGCGGTGGCACTCTCATGTGTGAGGCGCCACTCAAAGGTGGCGAAAGCTCAACGAAAGTGGGCGAAGAAAGAGGGAAATCAAGCCCCTTCGCCTGCACTAGGTCAAGACACCCCCCGGTGGAGGATCTGTCAGGCGTCCTCGATCAGCTCCTCATAGTCTTCGGCAGACAGCATTGTATCCAAATCGGCCGTATCGGAAAGCCGAACCTTGATCATCCAGCCGTCGCTATAGGGATCGCTGTTTACCTGCTCGGCATCATCTTCGAGCGTGTCATTGATCTCCAGGACCTCGCCGGCAATCGGTGTGTACAATTCCTCCACCGTCTTGACGGCCTCGATCGTCCCAAAGGATTGCCCCTTTTCCAATACATCGCCTACCTGAGGCAATTCGACGAACACGATGTCACCCAACTGAGACTGGGCATAGTCGGTGACACCGATGGTGCCCACATCGCCATCAAGAGATAGCCACTCATGCTGCTCGCTGTATTTCAACTCGTCGGGGACTCTGGTTTCGGCCTCTGACACGGGGCTGTCCTTTCTGCTAATAGTCTTGACTCATCGTCAGCCGACGACGGCGCTACCAAACTCGCTGCGATTGACCCACTCAGTATCGAAATTCCCCTGCACAAAGTCGTCGTTCTCCATCAGCATCTGATGGAAGGGAATGGTGGTGGCTACCCCTTCGATGGTGAACTCGGACAGGGCACGCCGCATTCGGGAGATCGCCTGGTGCCGATCTCGGCCGCTGGTGATGAGCTTGGCCAGCAGGGAATCGTAGTAGGGAGGGACTGAATATCCTTGATACAGATGGCTGTCGACACGGACTCCAGGTCCACCTGGAATATACAGGGCCGAAATCTTGCCTGCCGAGGGCATGAAGTTCCGCTCTGGATCCTCGGCATTGATCCGGCACTCGATGGCGTGTCCCTCGTTGGGGACATCGCGTTGTTCATACCCGAGTTGCTCGCCCGATGCGACACGAATCATCTCGGCAATGAGATCGAGACCACTGATGGACTCGGAGACGGGATGCTCCACCTGGATCCGGGTGTTCATCTCCATGAAGTAGAACTCGAGATTCTCATCCACGAGGAACTCCACGGTTCCTGCACTCGCATAGCCGATACTCCGGGCACCCTCTACAGCCGCTTCACCAAGTCGTTGCCGTAACCCTTCGTCGACGGCAGGACTTGGGCTCTCTTCCACCAGTTTCTGGTGCCTCCGTTGGATCGAACATTCGCGTTCACCCACGTGAACGACATTCCCATGCTCGTCACCCAGGATCTGCACCTCGATGTGCCGGGCCGAGTTGATGGAGCGTTCCATGTACAGCGCATCGGAGGTGAATGCCGTACGCGCTTCAAGGCGGGCAAGATTCCACGCCTCCTCCAACTCCTCGGGGGCATTGACGACCCGCATACCGCGACCGCCGCCTCCAGCACTGGCCTTCAGACGTACAGGATACCCAATCTCATCGGCTCGCTGACGGGCCTCCTCGACGTTCGGGATCACCTCTTCGCTACCGGGAATCACGGGCACACCGGCAGCGTCCATCGTGCTGCGCGCCGTCGCCTTGTCACCCATCTTGTCGATGGCTTCGGCGGGGGGGCCGATGAACTTGATTCCACTCGACCTGCAGACGTCTGCAAAGTCTGCATTCTCAGCGAGTGGGCCATATCCTGGATGGATGGCATCCGCATTCGTCAACTCTGTTGCTGAGATGATGTTGTTGACGTTCCGGTAGCTGGCCTCGCCCGCCGCGGGACCGATACACACATCCTCATCGGCAAACAGAACGTGCGAGGCGTGCGCGTCGGCCTCGGAGTAGACGGCAACGGTACCGATCCCCAAGTCTTTGCAGGTGCGAATAATCCGCAGGGCGATTTCGCCCCGGTCGGCGATGAGGATCTTTTTGAACACGCGTGCCCTCGTCAGGCCGGACGAATTCGGAACAGGGGCTGGCCGTACTCTACGGGGCTTCCGGTCTCGACATCTGCTTCGACGATCTCACCGTCCACGTCTGCTTCGATCTCATTCATGATCTTCATCGCTTCGATGATGCAGATCGTCTGATCCGACTTCACCATGTCCCCTACGTTGACGAAGGACTCGGCCTCAGGAGAAGGGGACCGATAGAAGGTTCCGACCATGGGAGAGGTCACCGCATGAAGTCCATCGCCGACCGCGTCCGCCGCCGCGGGTGCGGCCGCGACGGGGGGTGCAGGGGCAGGTGCCGCCGGTGCCGGCGCTGCCAGGGGGGCTTGCAGGGCCACTGCAGACCCCGCTTCTACGCGACGACTGCGCGACAGGCGCAGCCGGATTCCACGCCAGAAACTTTCCTGATACTCGAGTTCCTCAACGCCGCTCTCCTGAAAGATCTCGATGAGCTTGCGGATGTTGGCTTCCTTCACCTCTGTCGCCTCCGGTCTGTAGCGAGCCCTTGCGGCCGCTGAATCTGGTTACGCGGGCCCGCCGCCCAACGCTGAGGTGGAACAGCGCTAGACACGTTCGACATAATCTCCCGTGCGAGTATCGATTTTCAACACATCGCCCTGATTGACAAACAAGGGAACCGACACGACAGCGCCAGTAGCGAGGGTGGCCGGTTTCACGGCGCCTGTCGCCGTATCGCCTCGAACGCCCGGGTCGGTCTGCGTGACTTCGATCTCAACGAAGTTCGGCAGCTCTACGCCGATCGCCTTCTCTTCGGCGACGAGGACGGAAACAGTTTCGTTCTCTTTGAGCAAGCTTGCGCCCTCGCCGACCATGGCCAGCGAGATCACACTCTGGTCATAGGTCTCGGCATCCATGAAGTGAAACTGTTCGCCCTCCGCGTAGAGAAACTGGCTCTCGCGTCGCTCGATTCGAACCTCCTCGACTTTGTCACCCGATCGAAACGTCCGATCGATGACGGCGCCTGTCTGAACATTCTTCAGCCTTGTGCGTACGAAGGCGTTGCCCTTGCCAGGTTTGACATGCTGAAACTCGGCGATCGAGAACAATTCACCGTCGAGTTTGATGGTGAAGCCATTACGGAAGTTGGTTGTGTCTGCCATGGTCTCCTCTATGAGGCAGTGTTCAAACTCGCAAGTCCGGCCCTTGCCGCTTCGTTGGAGGGATCGACAGCCAGGATCTGCTGGTAAATCTGTGCTGCTCGATCGCCAAAACCCTGACGGTTGTACAACTTGGCCAGGGTCACCGTCGCGAACGGTAAGGGATCCTCCTCTTCGGCGCTCTTCAGTTCCTTCTCATCTGCCCCTTGAATCTGGGCCACCAGGTCACGAAGGCCATCATCGGCCCGGAGGGCGAAACCCGCCGTCGGCGCTTCATCCACCATCTCGGCGCCCGAAAACTTGGAACCATCTGGCCCTGGATCGCCGAGATTCGCATCGGCAATGTCGTCCGTGGCCATGACGGATTCAGTCTGGGCCTCGCCTCGGGCAACCACCGCGTCTGGTCCATCTGCGACTTCATCCGGGTCCACAGGTGATCCATCAGGCCCCTCGGGAATACTCAGTCCAGCCGCTTCCCCCAAGGCCCGACTGTCATCTGACGGCACCGTCTCGAGGGCTGGCGGCCCATCTTGCACCTGGCGGGCCTCTGGCTGGGACCCGGCTACCTTGGCTGGCGGCGCCTGAGGTGACGAAGGTGGCACGCCAGGGCTCCGAGGTGGTGCCTTCGAGGGCTCCGGCGCGGATGCCCCTGCAACCTGGCTCGACTTTGTCGAAGAGGCTGGTCGTTTCGGCACGGGTGCCTTCGTCGGCCTGACCTCCTCTACCTCTTCTTCTTCACTCTCTTCAAATAGACCCTCACCAAGGGCGGCTACTTCACTGCTATCGGGAATTTCCTGCTCGTGCTCGACCACTTTGGCGGCCGCCGACACGCCACTATCGGGAGCCCCCACTTCGACCTCATCTGCTTCTACTTCATCAATCTGTATTCCATCGGTTTCTTCTTCTGGCCAGGCCTCGACGGTGCCAGGTCCGGGCCCCCCCGCATCTGGTGCGGGTGACTCAACAACCGCCTCCGCGACGGTGGCCTCTTCCTGATCTGTGTCCTCGTCGCTGGCTTCCCGACCGTTAGGCTCTGGCGTGTCCCACTCCGGCAAAGGTTGGACAGCGGAGAAGGGCTCTGCCGCACTCTCGTCCTGGTTCGCCAAGCCGCTGTCCGGGGCCGGTTCGAAGGGTGCTGCGTCGAATGGGGACGATGGCGCCTGCGGTTCATTCGACGACGTGAGGTGACCGGGCTCCTCTGAATTCTGCTCTTCGGTGGGCGACTCCGGTTCCGTGGGGCCCATGACACCATGACCCACGACAACGGGAATATCGGCTGATGGATCCGTCGCCGGCCCTCTCTCCGGCTCAGGAGCTGGCCCATCCCCTGCGCGGGGGGGGGCTGGATTCTCCGTCGGCGGCGGCAGGCTCCTAGACTCGGTGGCTATGGGCTCCGTAGAGACACTCGCCATGGACGTAGCTCGCGTCTGGTCTGCCAACCGTCTCAGTTGTGCCGACACAGAGTCGCTCAATGGGTCCAGATGTGCGGCACTCTCCATACACTTCAGAGCTAGTGTCGGATTGCCCAGTTCGCTGTAGATCCTGGATAGCCGTCTGTAGACGGCGGGTTGATCGGGATCCAGGCGCAGACCCTGGTCGAAGGCAGTCCGGGCCTCTTCCCACAGCCCCTGCGTCTCGTACACTCGACCGAGAATGACATGCCCCGTGGGGTAGTCCGGAAACCGCTCGCAGCCTTCCTCACACAGAACCTGGGCTCGCATCAAGCGGCCCTTACGCAGGGCCTGCTCGGCAAGACGAGCAAACACCGGCGCTCCCGGGTGGCGTCGGAAGACCTTCTCGAGTTTGGTTGCGCGCTCGAACATGGCCTCGCAGGGGGGAAAAACAGCCGCCAAACCTATGTCCGTTCGCCTCGATTGTCAACCCATTGGGCATCGATGGAATCAATCCGATGTCCAAAATAAACAGCTACTTGAGAGCGATCGTGCAGCCTCCATTCGTTGACATGACGATGGCGTTGACCTATCCTCTACCGCCCTGACAAGGTGCGCCTATAGCTCAGTTGGTAGAGCGACTGACTCTTAATCAGTTGGTCCGGGGTTCGAGTCCCTGTGGGCGCACCATACCTTGAGGGGGTCGCGACTGTCGTCGTGACCCCCTCGTTCGTTTGACCATCCCATTGCTTCCATGCCCCCTGGTCAAACTACGTTTCTGGCGTCGAATCCCGGCCTGAACCTCGAGTGTCCGATGGATCCAATCCCGACTCACATTCTCGTCGTCGAAGACGAACCGATCGTGGCGCTTCATCTGCAGCAGCGTCTCGAGAGGATGGGATATCGCGTGCCCGACGTGGTCGCCACGGGGGAGGCTGCCATCGAGACCGCAATGCAGAAACTGCCGCAGCTTGTGCTGATGGACATCAGCCTCGAAGGCGCGATGGATGGTGTGGAGGCGGCGGAGCAGGTCACCACTCATTTGAGGATTCCTGTGGTTTTTCTGACCGCCTTCTCCAACGACCGTACCCTCGAGCGGGCGAAGGTCACCGAGCCCTACGGCTACCTGCTCAAGCCTTTCGAGGAGCGGGAGTTGCAGACGACCATCGAAGTGGCTCTCTACAAACACCAGGCTGAACGAGCGCTCCGCGAGGCGAATGAAGACCTCGAGCGCCGCGTGGAAGAGCGCACGGCAGAGCTACAACACGCAAACGAGGCCTTGCAGGGCGAGATTGACGAACGGGCTCGGCGAGAGGTTCGCCGGGCGGCCTTGGCGCGAGTTCGTGAACAGGTCTGGCGCATGCAGACCAGCAGTGATATCGAAAATGTTGTCACGAGTATCTGGGAGGGGTTGGATCGGCTCGGCGTGCCCTTCCAGAATTGTGTCATCCAGGTTCTCGACCCACAGGCCCCATCGCCCCCGGTCACGGTCTATGACTACCAGAGCTCAGAACCACGGGTCATGCAAGGTGGCTTGGACGGTGCGGCAGAGGCCGTCATCATCGAGATGTGGCAACGCGGAGAAACAGTCTATCGACGCGACCTCCGCCAGGAAGATCCTCAAATCGAGCGGGATCGGATGGAAAGATTCTACGGCGAGGTCCGCAGTGTTCTGGATGTCCCCTTTTCCCATGGCACACTCGCCGTCAACAGCAGCGAGACAGGTGCCTTCAGCGACGAGCACGTGGCGATTCTGGAGGAATTGGCCGAGGCGTTATCGGATGGTTTCCGGAGGCTTGCCGACCTGCACGAGTTGGCCGCTGAGCGCGAACGCCTGGCCGTGACCCTGCGCAGCATCGCCGACAGTGTCGTGGCGACTGATGCCGAGGGGAAGATCGTGCTCATGAATCGTGTCGCCGAGTCTCTCACGGGTTGGAATCACTCAGAGGCGGTGGAGTGTTCCTTCCCTGAGGGATCCAATGTCATCGACGAAGAGACCCGACAGATACAGCAGAATCCAGTTGACCGGATACTGGGGTCAGGGTCAGCAATCGACCTTGATCTCCACACGATCCTCATTTCCAGCGACGGCAATGAGCGGTTGATCTCAACCAGTACAGCACCGATTCGCGATGACGAGGGCAAGACGATCGGCGTGGTTCTCGTATCCCGGGACGTGGCAGCGCAGTGGAAGATGGAAGAGGAGCTTCTCAAGACAGAGAAGCTCGAGTCTCTCGGCGTCGTGGCAGGAGGGATCGCCCACGACTTCAACAACATCCTCACCACCATCATCGGGTATCTCTCCCTGGCGAAAGGACAGATCGAGCCGGAGAGTAGGCTCTTCGATCATCTGTCGGAGGTCGAAGCCGCCGCAGACCGGGCGACGGATCTCACCCATCAACTCCTGGCATTTGCCAAAGGTGGCGCCCCCGTGAAGCAGGCTGCATCGATGGTGGACCTGCTGCGAGACTCTGCGACATTTACGACGCGTGGTTCGAATGTGGCGTGCGAATTTGACATCGACGACAATCTCTGGGCAGCTGAGATCGACCGTGGACAGATCAGCCAGGTCACTCAGAATCTCGTCATCAATGCCGACCAGGCGATGCCAGATGGTGGGAGACTGTTCCTGCAGGCGCATAACCGCGAGATCATCGAAGCCGACGAATTGCCCCTGTCTCCAGGACGATATCTGCATATCGTTGTTCGAGATCAAGGGGCAGGAATCTCCGACGAACATCTTCAGCGGATATTCGATCCCTACTTCACAACCAAACGGGAGGGCAGCGGCCTCGGTTTGGCCACGGCGTATGCCATCGTCAAGAACCACGATGGACACGTGACCGTGGCGTCTCGTCTAAGAGAGGGGACGACCTTCGAAATCTATCTGCCGGCGACAATGATGTCCGTAATCGACAGCTTTGAAGACGAACGTGGATTGATCCTTGGTGAAGGCCCGGGTTCTGGTCGTCGACGACGAAGAGCCCATTCGACGTCTCGTGGGGGAAATGCTGATGCGTCTGGGGTATGCCGCCGACTTCGCCGCCGAAGGCAGCGAGGCGATCGCGAAGTATCGCTCGGCTCTCGAAGAGGGCGAGGAGTTCGATATCGTGATCACGGATCTGACCATCCCAGGGGGGATGGGTGGCCGCGAAGCACTTGGCCATCTGCTGGACATCGATGAATACACGTGTGCGATCGTATCCAGTGGATACTCAGACGATCCCGTCATGGCCGACTACGCGAATCACGGATTCGCCGATGTCGTTGCCAAACCCTACGACATCGTCGAGTTGAGCCATGTTCTTGACCGTGTCATGCAGGCTTGACCGCACGACACGGTCCTTTCTCCTTACGCCTACATCACCCCGAAACTTCTGAGAACTGGCACCGACCGCAGGTCGGTCAGCAGATCAGTTCGTCGTGGGATCAGCTTCAATCGAGCTGAGATCGGCGTTCTTCAGATAGTCTTGAAGTGCGGCACCATCAGCAGGCAGGTCGAGCACGTCGGAGAAGGGCCACATATCGCCCTGAAGAAACTCGGCGGCCGTCTCCTTTTCCTGCGGAGAGGGGCCGCCTGATGAGACGTCTTTGATCGCTTGTAGGATGACGGCAGCCGCGAGGCGGCGGTGACCGTCGAACTGCGCGCGGTAGGCGGACTTTCGTTCTTTGGCCATGGACAGTTTCGTAGCCGCTTTCTAGCGTTTTGAGGTCGTAGAGAGGTAATCTAAGCACAGTTCAGATGATCCGACAGACACAAAAGATCCCATAGGGCCTACCGGCAAGGTCGAAGTAACCCTCAACCGGCTTGCTCCCAACGGCTTAGGCCAGGGGAGCTTTTTTTTCAGACGAAGAGTCCGACGATACAACCGGTGAGCATCGTCGCCAGAGACCCGGCGATGATGGATCTCAGGCCTAATCGAGCGAGGTCACCGCGTCGCTCGGGCGCGATCCCCCCAATGCCGCCAATCATGATCGCAACCGAACCGAAATTGGCAAAGCCACACATGGCATATACGCAGATCAGGAAACTGCGTGAGCTTAGAGGTGGGGTCTGCTGGGACATGAGCCGAGACAGTTCCACATAGGCGACAAACTCGTTGAGGACCGTCTTGATCCCCATGAGGCTGCCCACGGTTCCAGCCTCGGCCCATGTAACACCCATCAGCCACGCAGGAATCCGAAACAGCCAGGCCGCCGCGGACTGTAGTGTCCAGCCCACTGGCCCGTCTCCATGGACGAGGCCATCGACCCATGCCACGGCCGTGTTGGCCAGGGCGACCAGGCCGATGAAGGCGATCAGCATGGCGAGGATATTGATAAACAGCTGCATGCCTTCAGTGGCTCCGCGCGCAGCTGCGTCGAGACCGTTCAAGGTGTCGTCCGGAGGCAGGTCGACATCCTGACCCGCCGTGGCAGGGACCTGTGTTTCCGGAAGCATGAGCTTCGCCACGGCGATGGCGGCCGGCGCGCTGATGAGAGAGGCTGTGAACAGGTGACCGGCGATCTCTGGATGGACACCGGAGAGCATCGACGCATAGACGACCATCACCGTGCCGGCAATCGTTGCCATTCCGGCCACCATCAGGCAGAACAGTTCGCTCTCGGTAAGGCGCTGCACATAAGGTCTGATCAACAACGGCGCTTCGGTCATCCCCAGCAGGACATTGGCCGCCACGCCAACCGATTCGGCACCGCTGATCCCCATGAGTCTTTGCATGAAGGCGCTGAGCCGCCCGATGAGCCAAGGCAACACCCGGTAGTAGTAGAGAATACGGGATAGAGAGGCGACGAAGATGATGACAGAGGCGATTTCGAGGGCGATGATCGGCCCATACGTACCTGCGAACTCGGCGTTGGTCACGCCGATGAACAGCAGCGATTCACCCGCTCTCTGAGATGTCGTCTTGAGCAACTCGGTCAGGGCGCCAACGGCGCCGAAGACGTGCAGTCGCAGACTGGTCAGCAACAGGACCGCTGTCAGGACCAGCTGCAGGACCGAGCCAACCGCCACGGTACGCCAGGGGGCCGCACCGTGGCGACGACCAAACAGCCAGGCGATCGCGAGAAGAACGACATAGCCAAAGGCACTGTGCAGTATTTCCATGATCCAGTTTCGCTGTCTCGGGTTTCACGCGCAGGTCGGCCTACGTGTGGCCATTGCGGATCGTTACTGTAGCACCTCCATGGCAGATTGCAGGATGCGGTGGGGGAACCCCTCGCTTGACAGTCGATGGGCCCCCGGCCAAACGGTGTAGTCCGTGACCGACCGCGCAAACTCCGTAAACCACGGCTCGTCGCTGCGAGAACCCCGTTGCGCCATTCGGTCGCGCCAGATGTTGATCGGTGGTGCATCGAGATGGATCACGGTGAGCCTCGCTGGGGCCAACCGCTGAGTCAGGCCCGACCACAGATCGTCCACGGACAGTTCAGGACCCCATCCGCCAGACAACACAACAGACCGGCGACCCACCAGATTCGCACAGGCTGTCGTGACGGCACCCGCGTATTCGACAGGCCGCAATCGTTGCCAGTAGCGGGGCCGGCCATAGGCCTGATCTGGCGAGACGTTCTCCTGTTCAGCCGACTCCAGAATGAAAGCCCCCGCCGTCCAGTCCTTGTCGATGTGGACAAACCCATTCAAGCGACAAAGACCTGCGGCCAGCAGGCTCTTGCCGACGCCGGGGGGACCGGCAACGATGACAAGGCGGGACGAGGGATCTCCAGGTGTTGCCGCTGCTAGGACGGCCTTCACCGTGGGAGCTGCATCGTGTTCGGAGGCCGAGTAGCCACCGCCAAGCCGTGCCACGTCGGTCACGGAGATGGAGCACCTCGGTCCTGGGGTTCCCAATTCACCAACTGCTTGGCATTGCTCAGATCCCATTTCAGGTCGGCACCTTGCGAGACGGCATAGAAGATCCCGAACTGGGGGTGTGGTGCCTCGAGGCAGCAATGGACAAGCTCAGAGCAGTCCTTGGACGACAACCACCGATTCTTGCCCGCTTCGTATTCCCGATTCACTTCATCCGTGTTAGGGAAATTGGCGATTCGAAGGCAGTAGCAGGACATGCCAAAGGCGTCGTGATAATGTCGCGCCAGAGCCTCGCCGTAGGCCTTGCTCACACCGTACATACTGTCAGGCCGCACCATCACATCGGCACCAGTGAGAGTACCCTCCTGCTCGTAGAAGCCTGTCACATGATTCGTGCTGGCGAATACGACTTTTGGGACCTTGTGAATCCGGGCGGCTTCAAAGACGTTGTAGGTACCCTGGATGTTGGTCTCCATGATCATCTGGTTGTACTTCGTGCGTGGAGTTCCACGTCCCGAGATGGCGATGCCGAGATGGATCACGGCGTCGACTCCTTCACAGGCCTCGACCATGTTCTCATAGTTGGCCACATCAGAGACGATGATCTCATCCTCCGGCTCGGTCTCTGGAATCGTCCGATGGAAAAGCAGTCGAAAGTCGTATCGGTCGCGCAGATACCGACGAAGCGCACTACCCACCAGGCCGGCAGCACCGGTGATGAACAATTTCTTACGGGAACTCATAACATGATCTCGTTGGTTTTCAGGTGAGCCGCGCAGTATATCCGGTGGCAAACAGAACTGTCAAGCGTCCTGCGATATCTGGCGCATGTCGACGGCGGCGACGCAGATCATCCCGATCAAGACTGCACTCACCGACACCGGAGCCCAAGTGGGATGGATGAGTGCTACAACCCCCGCAGCGGCAGTCACAGCGGTGCCGGCGAAGATCACAAGGACCGCGTCGACGCGTCCCAGACCTTGGCGGACAAGCCGATGACTGATGTGGTTCGTGTCGCCATGCCACGGTGGCAACCGTCGTCGTAGTCTCAGCGACACGACGCTGATCAGGTCATAGATCGGGACACTCAGGCACAGCAGGGGCAATACGGTGACAAAGACATCGTCACCCCACGACACCTCGCCCAGTCGGTCACAGACCAGCAGGGCAAGACCGCCACTGGAGAATCCGAGAAACAGGCCGCCCGCGTCACCCATGAAGATGCTGGCTCGCGGGAAGTTGTAGAGCAGGAACCCGCCGGCACCACCGACCACCAGAAGGCCGAGGACGGCGCCGGGCAGGTGGGCACTGGCCAGGGCCATGGAAGCGAGCGCGGCGATGGCGATGGCACCGACACCTGCCGACAAGCCATTCATGTTGTCGAGGAAATTGAAGGCATTTGTGAGGGAGACTAACCAGATCACGGCGATGGTCATGTCGACCCCGGAGAAACCGGTGAGGGCGGGGCGAAAGCCGGGTACAGACCAGGCCAGTACACCGGCAATGCCCACCTGAATGGCCAATCGCACACCCGCCGAGAGGCGTCGCCAGTCGTCGGCCAGGCCAAGGGCAAACACGGCCAGTGCTGCCAGCAGCAACGCCACGGTCTGACTCAGTTGCAGGATGGTCGGGCTCAAAGGGGCGAGGGGAAAGAGCGTTTCCTGCGACCACGGGGAGAGAAACTGGTCGCCTTCCCACAGTAGATACGGACGTACTTCGAGGATCCACCACAGGGCGCCGACAGATGGGAGCAGGACGCCCAGAACAATCGATATCCCACCCCCATAGGGGGTCACCTGTGCATGCGTCTTGTAGGTGCCGGCCTCGGGGTCGTCAACAAGCCCCAGCCTCAGTGCCAGACGGCGTACGAGAGGCACGCTGAATGAACTGATCACCAGAGCGACGATGGCCAACAACGGGAATAGAAAAGTCATGGTCATCGGAGCCGCTCGATTGCGAGCAGGTCGTCTACCTTTCACCCTTTCTCGGCAGAGGCTATCCTAAGGACGCGGCGCGAATATACCACACGTATCACGAGGCTGCCGCGCCTACCGTGATTAAGAGCGAAGCCGCGACGGACATCCAGGAGGACATACGCGATGCTGGCAGTCGATGGAGGTACTCCAGTCAGGACCACACCCTTTCCAAAACGGGCCCTGTTTGGTGATCAGGAACGTGCAGCGGCCATGGCCCTTTTCGACCACGCCGTCGAATCGGGGAATCCGATCGGCTACAATGGCGCGGAGGAAACCGCCTACGAGCAGGAGTTCGCGTCGTGGCACGGAGGTGGCATGGCGGACCTGGTCAACTCCGGCACGAGCGCATTGTATGTCGCTCTCGGTGGCCTCGAGCTGGCCCCGGCTGGGGAGGTCGTCATCCCGCCCATCACAGATCCTGGTGGTGTGATGCCTGTGGCACTGCACAACCTGGTTCCCGTTCCTGCCGATGCAGCCCCAGGCACATTCAATGCCGGCGTGGATCAGATCGCCGATGTGATCACCCCCCACACTCGCGCCATCGTAGTCGCTCACATTGCCGGTGAGCCAGCAGATATGGATCCAATCCTTGAGTTGGCGGCATCGCGCGATCTGCCTGTTGTCGAAGATTGCGCTCAGGCCCATGGTGCACGTTATCACGGCAAGCTCGTGGGCACCATGGGGGTCGTCGCTGCCTATTCGACGATGAGCGGAAAACACCATGCCACAGGGCCTCAAGGCGGGGTCGTGTACACACAAGATGAGGACCTCGGTTGGCGTTGTCGGCGATTCTCAGATCGCGGCAAGCCTTTCGGCCTGGAGGGCCGATCCAACGTACGGGCTGGACTCAATCTCAATGGCAACGACCTGGCCGCCACCGTGGGCAGAGTGCAGCTGGCGAAACTGGAATCGATCATCGCCGGTCGACGGCGTGTTGCCGCTCGGATCGCGAGGGGGTTGGCTGACTGTGATGGACTGGACATCGGTCACGAACCGGAGGGGGCGGAGAGTGTGTACTGGTTTCTCCGCATCGCCGTCGCAGAAGGCGCATTCTCCCTGTCAAAAGTGGAGATCGCCGCCGCTGTCAGCGCCGAGGGAATCCCCGTCAACCCCACGTACCGGCATCTGCCCGCTGAGGCCGAATGGTTTCGTGAACGCAAGGTCTTTCCGCCGAGCGACTACCCCTGGGGATTGCCGGACTATGCGGGAGACCGCGACGCCGTTTACCCCTGTGACAACGCGGTGACGGCCGTCGAGAGCCACTTCATCCTGTCTATCCACGAGAGCTGGTCTGACGCCGATGTCGACGACGCGGTAGCGGCACTGCGCAAAGTGGCGGACGCCTATCGTGCATGAGGCCAGGAACCTACCTGGTCCCATGTGCGTCTGATACCTCTTCAGGAGAAAACTTGTGAAGGTTGCTGTGTTGGGAGCCGCAGGCTGGCTCGGTCGTGCCGTGTTGACCCACCTTGAAGAACACGGACACCAGGTGCGTGCCATCGACTACGGTCCAGAGGCTTGGAAGGCATGGGAGGACGTGGATGGTACGTATGGAGGGGAGATCATCCATGCGGATATCTCCGACTACGATCAGATGGTCAGCGCCCTGGAGGGGCAGGAGGCTATCGTACACACTGCCGTGTACTTCGGTCCTGCAGACCCTCAGGAGGCACGAATCGATGACCGCCCTTTCCTCATCAACCTGAAGGGCTTGTGGAACGTCCTCGAGATTGCCCGCGAGGGACAGATGCGCCGTGTCGTCCACATCGGTTCGTGCCAGACCGTACATCCCCAAGGAGAGTTCTTCACAGCGGACGTGCGTCGCCCTGACGGTTCACTCTATGCAGTTGCCAAACGTTTGCAGGAGGAGATGTGCCGGCAGTTCTACGATGCCTTTGAACTGCCCATCGTGGTCCTGCGACCTGACTACATCGTCGATACACGCATCGGCCTGGGGCGGCAGCGAGAGAAACTTGGGGTGGGAGGGCACGTGGCGCGCAATGGATGGGTTTGCCGGCATGACCTGGCGGAGGCCTGCTGTCTGTCGATCGCTAGTGACATCGGCTTCGATGTGTTCCACATCGTTGGCACACCCGAGGCGGCCGAGACCTGCAACGTGGAACGATCCAAGTCGGTGCTGGGGCTTCAGTACGAGGGTGATCTCGAAAAGTATCGATGAAGGGTGCCCGTCCGCTGCCAGAGCGGGCTTTGACACTCTATGAGACCCCCGGTATCTTTTGCGGGCTACGGTGACTAACTGCAGTAAAACCAGAAAGGTAGGCGATTTCTTGCGCCGATACCTCCTGCTTGCGGCGATGGCCTGTCTGACCCTCGCCGGCACCGCCCACGGACAGGTTCAGACGATTCACCACGGACAGGTTCGGACGATTCACACAGATCATTTCCGTATCACCTACTTCCCCGGTACGGAGAGCACGGCCCGCCGAGTGGCGGAGGTGGCCGAGGAAATCTTCCCTCATCTGGCAGCATCCTTCGGCTACTACGACGACTACGCACCGATTCACATCGTCGTGTTCGATGACACCGATTTCGGCAATGGTGCTGCGGACGACTACTCCAACACCGTCTATTTCTGGGCTTCCAATTTAGATTGGGAGATTCGAGGTGATCACGACTGGGTGAAGAATGTCCTCACCCACGAGATCACCCACGTTCTGACCATCGACAAGGCCCGCAAGAAGTGGCCATTCCAGTTCGGGCTCATCTCGGTCAATCGCACGAACTCGAACCCTGACATGACCTTCGATTTCCCACTGTACTATCTGAGCACGCCCAAGTGGTGGGTAGAGGGCATCGCGCAGATGGGACCCTATGGTGTCGGTTGGGATACGTGGGATTCGCACCGAGACATGCTCCTGCGCATGGCCGTGCTCGAAGACGACCTGCACACCTACGAAGAAATGGGAACCCTGAGCAACCGGACGGGCGGTTACCGCGGCGAGATGGTCTACAATCAGGGATTTGGTCTGCTCATCTACATGGCCCAGCAATACGGCCGGGACAAGGTCAACCAGCTGCAGGAGCATATCGGCCTGTACAGCTTCGAAGTCGCCATCAAGCGCGTGTTGGGCATCGGCGCCGACCAACTGTATAAGGATTGGGTACGCTTTCTCAAGGACCAGTACAGTCAGCAAGTCGCCGAGATTCGCTCGGGCGGACACTTTGAGGGGCGCCCTCTCGATGAACTCAACGGCGGTGTTCTCGATTTCCATCCCGTCTATTCACCAGATGGCACGAAGCTAGCCTACATCACCAGCGAGAATCGCGACTATCGCATTCCTCACCTGGCGATTTACGACTTCGAAACGGGTGAGAAGACCGTTCTCGACGATTTCGTCGATACGCGGATTTCCTGGTCGCCCGACAGCGATGAAATCGTGTTCCTGCGGTCCAAGGGCGGCCTCAACGATATCTACATCTACAATCTGGAGACGGAGGTCGAACGCAGGGTCAGTGCGAGCCTGCGCGCCCGCGATCCGCACGTATCTCCCGATGGCAAACGGATCGTCTTTACGCGCAACCGAGACGGCTCGACAAATCTGTGTCTGATCAATCGTGACGGCACCGGTCTGGTGCAGTTGACGGATTACGAAGACGGCGAGCAAGTCTACTCGCCGCGATGGTCTCCCGACGGCGAGCGTCTGCTGTTTACAATCTTTGCAGGTGAGGATCGCGACATCGCCATGATGCGCGCCGATAGCCCACCTCGGCCGAAGGATTGGGGTATTCGCGATCGGGCGGCACGACGGGGATCTGCGTCACGCCTCAAAAATCTCATGGAAGCCGATCAGGATACGGTTGCCAATGTGTGGCACGACAGCGTCGCATACCCCGCGGCGGACACCTCTGGCTTCCGGGTGGTTCTGGGATCCAACGACGATGAGCGTGATCCCTACTGGTTGCCAGATGGCACAGGGTTCGTCTTCGCGTCAGATCCAACGGGGATCTTCAACATCTACAGATACGACCTGGAGGACGCCGGCGTCACGCAACTGACAAACGTGATCGGCGGTGCCTTCACGCCTTCGGTGGCCAACGATGGTCGGGTCGTCTACGCCGGCTACCACGCCAACAACTACGATCTCTATGAGTTCGATCTGGCCGACTACGGCAGTGCAACCGCGTGGGAATCACCACTGGAGCGCGACTACCAGACCAAACTCGCCTACCCGAAACTGTCTGAAGAGTATCGTGTTTCTCCGTATTTGGGACGGAAACTTTACAGCGTCATTCCCCTTCTTCAGGTGGGCCCCACCTTTGTGGGAAACCAGTTTGGTCTGAACCAGGTCAGCGGTGGGCTCTATGTGTCCACGAGGGAAGCCCTCGGTGGCTCGCGCCTCGTCGCCCAGGGAGTCGTGGGCAAGAACTTTCGTGAAGACACCGACCTCAACACGGACTTTCTCCTCTTCTATGAGCGGAGTTTTCGTCCCCACGAGGCCAACAACTCAAGACTGACTCCGAGTTTCTTCGCCGCTTTTCGGCGACGCGAGATCGACTTCGTCATCAACAACAACACGGTGACCACCGACTCCTTCGCCGTGACGACGCTGTTCCCCGTACCCACAGACACAACTGACCTCCTGGTTCCGGATGCCGAGCAGATTCGCATTCAAGCAGAAAGTCGCAAGGATCGTTTCAAGGACGTCTACAAGACCATCGCCCTGGGCATCGATGTCCCTTTGGGGCGTCGCAGCAACGCCTTCGTCCAGTATGTACGACGAGACTATAACGAAGACTGGATCCTTCCACGTCTGCGTCAACGAACACAGTTCTACGTCATTCAGGACAGCGTCGATATCACAGCGTCCCTGCCGCCGGATCTGGTCAGCCAGGACACGCTGACCATCGATCCAGCTGAGCCCTTCGCATTCTACGACGGCCTCGACTTCTTCGATTCCCACGACCTGACCTTCGCTTTCCAGCATCGTCACATGAAGACGACCGAAGATTTCCTGATCAACCCGACGGGCAGATCGATGACACTGATCTACCGTTACTCGAAGTCATCGGTGGCTGACTCATTGGCCCAGCAGGTTTCACCTGACGGTGTGCCGCGGGACTTCTTCATCGAGGACAAGCGTCCTTTGACGGTGAATGAGTACGTGGGTTCCTATGTCGAGCGCGTGGGATTGCCCTTCAATAACCGGCTTTCCTTTCAGATTCTGGGTGCCTACCGGAACATCCAGCTGAAAGAGAGTTTTGACCCTGACGGTGGTTTCTTTGAAGGCCGATTTTACTGGCCCATGCGCTACTACATCGGTGGTCTGAACCTGCTCAGTGGTTATCCCTACTTCACTCAGTCCGGGTCGAAACTGCTCTACACGCGGGTGGGGTACAGCTTTCCCGTTTTTCGTCGGATGAAGTCGAGTTTTCTCAACTTCACCTTCGCCAAGATGTATGCGGAGGTGTTCGCCGAGGCAGGAGCCGTCGGTAACTTCAGGGAAATCGACTTCGACGACTTCGATACGGACGACTTTCTTACCGACGTAGGCGGCGAACTGCGCATGGAGATGTTCACCAACTACCGCATTCCCATGCGCGTGTTTTTTCAGGTCGCGCACCCGCTCAATCGCGTTCGACTGCAGCGCAGAGAGGCACAGGAGTTGGGTCTCACAGTCGACGATCCCGACGCGCCTGGCAAAATCGACAAGGTTCGCTACTATTTCGGGTTTGGATTCTTTCCCCAGGATCTACTTGGAGCCGTGCAGCACATCGTCCAGCCACGACGTCTTGATTAGAAGGAGGGCACTTCATGCAGCGAGTTGATCTTCGCAAGCTGGCTCTGCGTCTTAAGGTGATCGAGATGCTCAAGATTCACGCCGAACGAAGACGATTCCACACAGCCGGACAGCTGTGGCGTCAGCGGGTGATGCCCAATTGAGACGACCCGCTCAAACGCAGTTTCTACCGATCCTGGCCGCGGCTACTATCGCGATCTGGGGATGTGGGGATCAGGACGAGCCCCGGGGGGGCGACCCGGTCATGACGCAGGTGCTCCAGGGGTGGCACGTGGACACCGTTGGCGTCGTCAACATCACCGAAGCGGATACGATCAACACAGACCGTGGACTGCTGGCCGTGGAAACGACGCGGGTTTTTCCACTCGAGGCGAATGGGGGCGAGGTCTTTGCGTGGGAGTTCAACGCCCTCGAGCTGAATCCGGTCAAGATGTTGATCCTGAGACCCGTGCGTGGCGAGGACAGCTTTGAGATCATCGGCGAATCGCCCATGGTCATACCGCGGCACAAAGGGGCAAATCGCTTCGAGCTTCCTGAGCCGATTCCGCTACAGTTTCCCTGCCTGTTGAGTTTCTATATGCCAGAGGAGGGGACCATCGGCTTTCGCAAGGTTCAAGACTGGAAGATGCTGATCACCACGGCGCCACTGCAGCGTCCTTTCATCTCCCGCGCCCCCTTCTCCATGTATGGGTGGCGCTATGGGATTCGCGCTTTCTGGCGTAAGAAGCCGGAATCGACGGAGTGAAACGACTCGCTTCACTTGTGGTGGCCGTCATCCTGTCAGGATGTGGCGAGAACGGCGGGGACACGGCACAGAATCGTCCCACGGATCGAATGCACCACGATCTGGCCAAGGTCAGCGGCGAACTCAAGCAACAACCCAATTCGCCGCTGCTGTACTTCGAAATCGGGCAGATCTACGAGCGATACGGGCTCATCGATTCGGCCCTCGCCTCCTACGACCACAGCGTTTTGCTGCACGAAGCGTTTCCCGAGGCACATCAGCGTCGCGGTGATCTGCATTTCCACAAGCAGAATCTGGAGCTCTCTGCGGCAGCCTATGAGCAGGCTGCACGTTTTGCGCCCAATGCTCCGCAGGTCCACAACAATCTCGGGTTCGTGTATCGACGGCAGAATCGTCTGGACGAGGCGATCGGGGCCTACGAACGAGCTTTGGCTCTCGATTCTCTGATGGTGGAGGCCATCAACAATCTCGGGCAAGTCTACCGGGAGTCTGGCGACATCTCGTCGGCCATTAGATCCTTCCGTAGAGCGATCTCCGTAGATGCCGACTTCCGACAGGCTTACGTGAATCTGACGAAGATGCTGGCCGAAGAAGGCGAGCAGGCGCAGGAAGAACGTGACTTGCTCGAACAGATGGTCAGTCGGTTCGACCCATCGCGGGAGGCCGACTATGCCCGATCTCGTCTGGCTGAACTGGACGGGGAGTGAGGCCCGGACGACTCAAATACGTTGAGGAGGGGTCGCTTCTGAGCAATTCCACGAGCTGTTGAAGATATCGTCCCGCCGACAGGATCAGCAGAAGGGCACATGCCGTGATGAGGACGATTCGCATCGTCTCCGGCGTGGGTAGCAGGAAACACACGATCGTGACGCCCATGGTCGCCGTCGATGCCTTGCCCAGCAGATTGGCTCCGATGACTTGCTGCCGCGTGCGCAGCAACATGGCCCCAATGGCGAGAATCGACGTGTCTCGTACGATCTGCATGACCAACAGCCACAGCGGGAAGCCATGCCAGGCGGTCAGTCCACTGCAGACGGACGCGAGGAATATCTTGTCCGCCAGGGGGTCGAGAATCCTGCCCATGCGTGATACCTGATCAAGACGCCGTGCGGCGTATCCGTCGAGCATGTCGGTGGCGCCCCCGACGATCAACAGCAGCATGGTTGTGTGGCCACCGCCTTCGCGATGAAGAGACCACAACACCAGGGGAGCCAGCAGCACACGCAGCACACTCAGCAGATTCGCCACGATCGCTCGAACCGACCAGATCAACGCAGCATCTCCTGAGCCTGCAGCCGGGCAGCTTCTGACACGGTGTCACCTGCCAGCAGCGAAGCGATCTCCTCCGCTCGCGCGTCTGCATCGAGGGAGGTCACCTCCGTCACCGTTCGATCATCTCGATCCGACTTGCGCACCGACAAGTGGTGTTCTCCGACGCTGGCGATCTGCGGCAGATGGGTGATCACCAGTGTCTGGCGGGTCTTGGCCAGTGCGCCAAGTTTGCGGCCCACCGCGGCGGCAACGCGACCCGAGATACCCGTGTCAATCTCGTCGAAGACGACGGTGGACACGGCATCACGTTCGGCGATGATCTCCTTCAGGATCAGCATGACCCGGGACAGCTCGCCACCCGAAGCGACTCTTGCCAAAGGAAGGGGGGCTTCGCCACGATTGGCCGAGACGTGGAACTCTACCTGCTCGACGCCGCTGGCATCGGCCGTGTAACGGCGTCCATCCTGCTCGTATAGGCCGTCGGGGTCTTCCTGTCGTTCCATATGAATGGCGAACTCGGCGTGCTCCATGCCCAGTGTCCTCAGCCCGTCTCCCACCTGTTGGCTCAGCGTCGCGCTGGCGCCCTTCCGCCCCTTCGAGAGGTCGGTGCACGCTGTGTGGAATGCTGCGAGGGCATCTGCTTCGTGCTGTTCAGCGGTAGCCATTTCACGTTCGAGATCCTGACCTCTTTCGGTGACGGCGGCCATCGACTCTGCACGAGCGAGAACACCAGCCAGGTCGGTCTCGTATTTCCGCATGACCCGCCGCAATTCCTGCAGCCGTTCGCGACTGCGTTCCAGACGTTCGGGGTCGGCCTCGAGTTGGTCAGCATAATGGCGTAACTGTCCTGCGAGATCCTCCACGCCATACACGAGCTCATTGAGTGACTCCAGATGCGGCCCCAGCGATTCGTCGATTTCAGAGAGGGCTTCCAATTCACGACGAGCGGCACCGAGTCGATCGATGATCGAGTTCTCATCTGTATACAGAGATGCTTGCAGGGTTCCGGCGGTCTCCACCAACGTTGTCTGATTCTCCAGGCGGCGGATATCAGCTTCCAGCTGTTCGTCCTCATTCGCCAGGGGTGCGAGAGCTTCGATCTCGGCGAACTGGAATTGCCGCAATTCGGCCTCCTCGGCCAGGCGCCGACTCTCGGCGCGAAGCTGAGTCCGCGTAGACCTCGCCTGCTCCAGCATGTCGAAGGCATTGCTCACAGCATCGGCCTGCTTGGTGAGCCCTCCACACTCGTCCAGAAAACGTGCGTGACTGTCGGGATTCAGCAGCGACTGATGTTCATGCTGTCCGTGAAGATCCACCAGCAATCTACCCGCTTCGCGGAGGCGGCGGACGGGCACCATCTCACCGTTGATGAAAGCGCGGGATCTTCCTTCCACCCGAATCTCGCGGCACAGGAGCAGGTGTCCCTCGTCATCGAGTTCGACGCCCGACTCAGCCAAGCGTCCTGCCGTGGTGCTGTTGGGATCTATTTCGAAGAGTCCCTCGACGCGGCATCGGTCAGCACCACGGCGAACCAACTCGGTCGATACGGAGGCTCCAAGGATCGAATGCAGGGCGCCGATGAGAATCGATTTGCCCGCACCCGTTTCACCCGTGATCACCGTAAGGCCGGAGCCCAGCTCGATATCGACGGATTCGATCAGAGCAAAACTGTCGATTCGGAGTCGCCGAAGGCCACCGGGTAGAGATTTTGACTCAGACGCCATCCTCCGACCCCAGCCCGGAATCGTCGTCCCCGGCTTCTTCTTCGTCCGCGTTCAAGGGCTCCAGGAACTCAAGTTGGAATTCGCCGCCCGTCTTCTCTACCAGGACCTGAACTCGCTTTCGCGTCTGATCCAGAAGCTTGGCACAATCTCGCGACGCCGAAATGCCGGCTTCGAAGACGGCCAAAGCGTCTTCCAGGCTGAGTTGCTCGGTCTCGAGCCGCTCTACACAATCCTCAAGGCGCTCCAAGGTGACATCGAAATTCGGCTCATCGCTGGCAGGGGGCGCTATCCGAGAGGTCTCGTCCGTCATCGTTCGATCTCCTCTACTCGAGCCGACGCTGCTCCATCCTTGAATCGAAGTCTCAATTGATCGCCCTGCCCGAGGTGTTCGATGCTCGTCACGGGTCGTCCCTCATGTTCACAATATGTAAAACCACGGGCCAGACTCGAAAGGGGGTTCACACCCGCCAGACGAACAGCGCCCATGGACAGCCTCTGGCGATGGCGCATCAGAGCATCATCAGCGGCGTCGACCAGTGCGGATCGAGCTTCGTCAAGGCGTTGTTCCTGCTGGTCGGCACGATCGCGCAGGCGCTCAAGGCGCCGGAGTGGGTCAAGGTAGGTCAGCTCCCGTTGCCAGTGATCGAGAAGGCGGTCGATGCCACGGATGAGGCGTTGGCGCAACTGGGCGACGTGTTGCTGCAGCACCTGTGCCTCCTGGGCTACCAATTCGGCGGCCGCTGAGGGCGTGGGCGCCCGAACATCTGCCACGTCGTCGGCGATAGAACGATCCACCTCGTGGCCCACAGCGCTCACGACCGGGATTCCTGACGAGAAGATCGTCCGGACAACCGCTTCATCATTGAAGGGCCACAGGTCTTCGGGCGATCCTCCTCCCCGTCCTACGATCAGTATATCGATGCCACCGAACCGATTCAACCGTTGGATGGCCGCACAGATCGACGCGGGTGCGCCGTCTCCCTGCACCTGCGCAGGGGAGAGAATGATCTGTAGGCCGGGTGCCCGTCGCGACAGGATCTGGACAATATCCCGAATGGCCGCTCCTGTCGGGGAGGTCACCACACCAACACGCTGCGGGTGTCGCGGGAGAGCTCGTTTGCGGGCAACGTCGAACAGCCCTTCCTCCTCGAGTCGAGCACGTAGTTGCTCGAAGGCCAGGGCCTTATCTCCCACACCAGCCGGCCGCATTCGAACGGCGTAGAACTGGTATCGACCGCCACGCTCGTAGACGGAGACATTCCCATAGGCGAGGATCTGCGTGCCCACTTCAGGGATGAAACGCAACTGCTGCGCGTAGAAGCGGAACATGACACAGCTGAGTTGGCTGTTGCGGTCTGTGAGCGTGATGTAGCAGTGGCCAGATCCGGGGCGTGTTACGTCCGAAACCTCACCCATCACCCAGCAGTAGGGGAGCGACTCTTCCAGGGCGCCTTTGATTCTGGCCGTGATATCCGAAACCGAGAGTGGGCCCGGAGGGGAGTCGCTGCCACCACCCATGGCTCTATTCCTCGTCACCCAGGTCGGAGGGTGCCGATCCCTGAGCGCGGATCTGCAGTCGTTCGA
The DNA here is from genome assembly GCA_002712305.1 of Gemmatimonadota bacterium. GTDB lineage: Bacteria > Latescibacterota > UBA2968 > UBA8231 > UBA8231 > UBA12574. The sequence goes on from PATE01000085.1 coordinate 68,076, forward strand.
TCGATGTTGCACGACCACTCTGTGCATCAATATCGACGAGGGCACCACACAGCAGCGGAGTTCCGTCGGCGGGCTTGAAGCGTGCCGGAACCCCATCGATGAAGCGCTGGACAGCGATCTCTTGTCGAGTGCCAATGACCGATTCCTGCACTCCCGTCATACCTGCATCCGTCAGATAGGCCGTGCCTTGGGGGAGCAGTCTCTCATCGGCGGTCTGGATATGAGTGTGAGTCCCAAGCACGGCACTGACCTGGCCGTCCAGATGGTAACCGAGGGCAATCTTCTCGGCCGTCGCTTCGGCGTGGAAGTCGACGACGATGCAAGGCGTCTCCTGCCGCAGTTCGTCAACCCGCTCGGCGCCGACGCGAAAGGGGCAATCGATGGCGGGCATGAAGGTCCGGCCCTGAAGATTCAGGACACCCACCCGTGTGCCGTCCCGGGCCTCCACGACGATGGAGCCATTTCCTGGGGCCTCTACAGGATAGTTGAGGGGGCGAAGGACTCGCTCTGCGCTGTCGAGGCGTCTAGCAAAATCGGCACGATTCCAGATGTGATTCCCCGATGTGACCACATCGACGCCGTAGGCGCGCAACTTGCGCACGATGTTGTCGGTCATCCCAAAACCGCCCGCGGCGTTTTCACCGTTGGCGATACACAGGTCGACGTGACGGTCCTGAATCAGTTGAGGGATGATCTGCGCAGCTGCGCGACGCCCGGGGCGAGCGTAAATGTCGGCGACAAAAAGAAGACGCAAAGTGATCAGCGTGCGTAGTGGATGGCGCGGATCTCGCGGATCACACAGACCTTGATTTGACCATGCTGGCCCAACTCCTCCTCGAGCAGGCGTGTGATGTCGTCAGCCAACTGGTCACCATACGCATCGTCCACGGTGGCACTATCAACGAGGACTCGCACCTCTTTGCCGTTCTGTAACGCATAGGCACCATCTACACCCGGCTGGTTGAGGGCGACCTCCTCGATCTGTCGCATCCGGCGAATGTAGTCCTCGACCTTCTCTTTCAGAGCACCAGGACGATGTGTCGAGATTTCATCGGCAGCCTGTACGAGAATGGCAACAGCCCTGCGGTTGGGTGCATTCTGCCGGTGGGTCTCAATGACCTCGACCACCTCTGCCGGTTCTCCGCATTTTCGCGCAAGGGCTGCACTGGCCTGTGAGGCATCGGTGCTGATGTCGTGATCGAGAGCACGAGCAATGTCGTGAAGGAGACCTGCGCGACGAGCAAGCTGCACATCCATGTCCAGTTCTTCCGCCATCATCCCGGCCAGATAACCGACCTCCTTCGAGTGCACCAGCAGATTCTGTCCGTAGCTGGTACGAAAGCGGAGTTTTCCGAGGCTTTCGAGCAACGGTTCACCCATATCGTGGATTCCCAGATCGAAGGCAACTTCGGAGCCGGATTCGCGGATCAGTTCCTCCACGTCCTCCAGACATTTCTCATACACCTCTTCGATACGACCGGGATGAATGCGCCCGTCGACGATGAGTTTCTCCAGCGTATTCTTGGCGACTTCTCGACGCAGAGGATCGAAGCTGGACAACATGACGATTCCCGGCGTGTCATCGACGATGACCTCCACGCCCGTAATCATGTCAAAGGAGCGGATGTTTCGTCCATCGCGACCGATGATCCGGCCCTTCATGTCGTCAGAGGGGAGATTGACGACGGAGACGGTGCTCTCCATCGCCAGTTCGCCAGCAAAACGTTCGATCGATCGGGCGATGATCTCTTTGGCTTCGCGATTGGCATTGGCAATGCCGTAGTCCTTGATCTCGCGTACCCGCCGAGCGGCGTACTGCCGTGCACTTTCTTCCTGCTGCTCGATCACCAGGCGGCGGGCATCGGCGCTGCTGAGGTCGGCCAGCTCCTCCAGCTGGATTCGGCGCTGCCGCAACATGTCTCGCACGCGCTCTTCGTCTCGGCTGATCTCTTCCTCTCGATTGCCGAGTTCCTGTTCGGTCTTGAGGAGACTACGCTCCTTGCTTTCCAAGACATCCACCTTGCGATCCAGCTGTTGTTCTCGCTCGGCCAGGCCGGATTCCTGTTGGCGAAGGGCGCGCTTGTTCCGCTCCAACTCCTGCTCGAGAGGCTCTCGCTCTCTGCGCCACTCGTCCTTCGCTTCCAGTGCTGCTGTCCGCTTGAGTGATTCAGCCTCTTGACGCCCCTCTTCGAGGAGTCGACCGACCTCGTCCTTGGTGGATTCTAACCGATTGCGCCGAATGCGGCTGTTCATCAGCCATCCGGCAAAAAAGCCGAGTCCCAGCACCGCCAGTGCGAGTCCTACAGCACCCAGGATGAGGGGGATGGTCAACGTCGACTGCATCTAGAGAGACGACCCTTCGTCCTCATCGGGATCTGAGACGCCATCCAAGGTGGGGACGTCAGCGGGGGGCGAACGGTCGCTGGATGGGCTCTGGGTATCGAGTCGCGGACCATCGGTCAGCCCCGTCGAATCGAAACGCCGAGTGTGAGATTCCTCCGTGTCCGTCGGCGAAGCATCGCCCGTGTCCGATTCGCGGCCCGAAGAGCCCAGGTTCGAAGAACCCAACTCGGAAGAACCCAAGTCACCGAGGCGTTGCCCGAGTGAATCAGACAACCGAGACGTGCGCTCTGCAATTTTCTCTTCTACCGTGTCGGCCTCGCGCTGAAGTCGGAGAAGCTCGTCAACCAACTCCAGCCCCGTTAGGACAGCCACCTGCAGTGGCCCCTGCCGAGAGGACCGGTGAGAGACCTCCCGCATGCGTTCGTCGACGAGTTTCGCCACACGACGCACATGGTCATCGGCCTGCTCGCCCTGAGAGGCAAAGGCGTACTCTCGGTCGAGGATACTGACCTTCACGACTCGGGTGGCGCACATGCGTCAGTCTCCTGACTCACGGTGCTCAAGCACCGCGCGTAGTGGTGTCAGCCTGTGGCGCCGGCGGCGGGAGCAGGGGAGGCGGCCTCGATGACCCCAATCAGGCGTTCGAGCCGCGTTCTGACTTCGTTTCGGCTCTGCTGCGATTCCTGTAGATCGCCTTCCATCTGTGACAGGCGGGTCTGCGCATTGGCAAGTTCGGACTGGATGTTCTCCAGTTGCCCAACCCGCTCCTTCAGACCTTGGTTTTCGGAACGCAACTGCTCAAGCACCTCAAGCAGCCGATTCACCTCGTCTTCGAGGCGCTTGAAATTTCCATCTACTCCAAGTTCAGACATGGTCGACTTTCGTCAGCGAAGGCGTGCCCCAAAGGCGTCGCCCAAACGTTTCAGAATGCGGTCGATGACCTGATCGGCGTCACGGTCTTCCAGTGTGCCACTATCCGATCGCAGGCTTAGGGAGAAGGCGAGACTGTGCTTTCCTGTCTCGACTTGATCGCCTGTGTAAACGTCGAAGACTTCGACGGTCTCAACCAGCGTAGGGTCTACACGACGGATCTCTTCGATGATCTGACCCGCTGCGACACCCGTGTCGAGCACGACCGCCAGGTCGCGCTCAATCGGGGGGAACTTGGGGAGAGGCACATAGTCGTTGCCCCATTCAGACCAGAGGCGGGCAACGCACGTACCTTGAATCTCAAAGATATAGATGTCTCTATCCACATCAAAAGCGGCGCACAGATCTCGATGGGCCTGCCCCCAATGACCGATGGTTTCGCCATTTCGTAGAATCCGGGCCCCCTGGCCGGCACGCAGGAAACCCACCGACTCGTCTATGGGTTCATACGTCACCTCGGATCCATGCCCAGATCCGCGTCCAGACTCGGAATCGAGCAGGAGCGCATCCACAACACCCTTGAGGTCAAGCACGTCGACGTCTCGATGATCACCGCGCCAGGCAGATGCGCTGGCCTGTCCAGCCATCAGACCACCCACGAGCAGACTCTCGTCCGGCAGGGATCCGGGATGAGGTGAGAAGACCCGTCCCACTTCAAACAGTCCAACCCCAGACTGCCGTTGATTGAAATTTCGTCTCGCCACATCGAAGAGCCCTGGTAGCAAACTCGTTCGCAGATGCGAGACCCCTTCGGCAGGCGGATTGGCCAGTCGACAAGCAGTGGTGCCCATCAGCTGGGTCCATCGATCATCGACAATGCTCGGGGAGATGATCTCGTCGAGTCCCAGTTCCACCAAACCCTCTCGGAGTGATCGGGCAATGTCGTAGCCGCCTCGGGGCTGTTGGGGAATAGGTCCGCGGACGATTTCGGCGCCCTCTACCTGGTGGTATCCATGGATTCGCCCGACTTCCTCGACCAGGTCGACTTCACGCTCCAGATCTGGGCGGAAGGCAGGGACCGTCACGACCAGATCCTGGTCGGGTCCGCGGTCCACGACGCATCCCAGGGCCTGCAGAATTCGCCGACACTCATCGGAGTCGATATTCGCTGACAGCAACTGACTGGCGCGCTCAGGTCGAAGGGGAATCTGAGGCAGGCTTGTCGGCGCCGGATAGACATCGATGGCGCCGTCATCGATGACCCCTCCTGTGATCTGAGCGAGAAGGTCCGCCGCCCGTTCAGAGGCGAAGGCCGCCATCGCCACGTCTGCCCCTCGTTCGAAGCGAGCCGATGCTTCGGTGCGTAGTCCGAGCCGACTCGCGGTCTGGCGAACCGTTCGTCGATCGAAGAAGGCCGACTCGAGCAGAATGTCCGTCGTCGAATCGTCCACCTCCGAGTTGGCGCCTCCCATGATCCCCGCCAATGCGACAGGACGGACGCCGTCGGCGATGACCAGATCTTCGGGCGTGAGTTTCTGGTCGGTGCCATCGAGCGTCTGCAGCGGCTCGCCCGGGATGGCACGACGCACGACGATCCGGCCTTCGCGCAGTCGGGCAAGGTCAAAGGCGTGCAAGGGTTGACCAAGTTCGAGCATGACGAAATTGGTGACGTCCACCACGTTGTTGATCGGTCGCTGTCCCACGGCACGCAAACGGTTCTGTAGCCACGAGGGCGACGGCGCTACCTGGATACCGCGGAGGATGCGAGCCACATACCGTGGGCAGCCCACCGTATCGTCGATATCGACGCGGCACGTCGTTTCGACCGGTGGTCCCTGGGCATCGAGTTCGAACCGAGGAAGGTTGAGGGGCCTCTGAGACAGGGCCGACACTTCACGGGCGATCCCCACGATGCTGAGGCAATCGGGACGATTGGGTGTTACCTCAAAGTCGATGACGACATCGTTCAGACCCGCCGCATCGGCGTAGGGCGTTCCGACCGAGTAGTCGCTGGGCAATACCATGATTCCGGATGCGTCCGTGCCCAACTCGAGTTCGGCCTCGGAGCAGATCATGCCACTGGAGGCCACTCCTCGCAACTTCGCCTCACCAATGCGAGTACCATCCGGCAGCGTGCTGCCCGGCAAGATCACTGCGACTCGCTGGCCGGTGTCCACGTTAAGCGCACCGCAGACGATCGTGCGCGGCGCACTCTCACCTACGTCTACGGTGCAAACAGACAGGCGGTCAGCATTCGGGTGCTGAGCACGATCCAGGACGTGCCCCACTATGACCCCATCGAGGCGAGCCCCCAGATCTTCGACCGCCTCTTCCTCGAGGCCGGCCATGGTCAGGCGTTCGACGAGTTCTTCGATGTCCCAATCGACGTCAACATAGTCGGCGAGCCACGAACGGGTGATTTTCACCGCATCAGCCTCCGAATTGCCTGGTGAACCGTAGATCGCTCTCGAAGAACAAGCGGATGTCGTCGATGCCGTAGCGGATCATCGCAACACGCTCGATGCCAAATCCGAAGGCGAATCCTGTGTACTTCTCAGCGTCGTATCCGACGGAGCGGAAGACGTTCGGGTCGACCATCCCCGCCCCACCGATCTCGATCCAACCCGTCCCTTTACATACCCGACAACGCCCCCCACCGGCATGGCCATCGCCGCTACAGATGCTGCAGGAGAAGTCGAACTCAACGCTGGGTTCGGTGAACGGGAAGAAGTGTGGTCGAAAGCGGATTTCGGTCTGGTCGCCCATTACCTGTCGTCCGAGGGTTGTCAGGGTCCCCTTCAGTTCGGCCAGCGACACACCTTCATCTACGTAGAGCCCCTCGATTTGGTGGAAGACCATGTGATGCGTCGCATCGACGGTCTCCTTTCGGTAACAGCGGCCCTGCGAGATGACCCGCACCGGGGGAGGCTGGTTCTCCATCACGCGAATCTGCACGGTGGAGGTGTGTGTTCGCAGCAGATGGCCATCATCCAGATAGAACGTGTCGTGTTCGTCACGGGCTGGATGATCGGCCGGGGTGTTGAGGGCATCGAAGTTGTGGAACTCATCGTCCACCTCCGGTCCATCGGCCACAGCGAAGCCCATACTGCGCAAGACGTCGACGAGTTCATCCGTCATCGCCGTGAGGGGATGTTTGCGTCCGCGATGCCCCCGGCGCCCGGGCAGTGTCACGTCAAGCGCATCGGCCTGCTCGGCCAGATCCTGCAGCGCGAGCTGGCGCTTGTCGAGGGCGCTGTCGATCTCGCGCTGTGCTTTTCCGGCTGCCTGGCCGACGACCGGGCGTTCCTCGGCCGATAGTTGGCCGATGCCGCTGAGGATCTCACGGAGCCGACTGCGTCGTCCCGCGTATAACACGCGGAGTTCCTCGAGGGATTTCAGATCGGAGGCGGTGTTGATTGCACCAATCGCCGCCTCACGAAGTTCATCGATTTCACGCACCATGAACTACCCCGATCGGCCGTGAGGTCGGGAGGGTGGTTCCCGACCTGCAGGTGGAAGAACCCGGCGGCGCGCCTCGATACGATGAGACGACAAGGGGCTTCAGGAGACGGGTGGCGTCACGTGAGCCAATACAAGCACCCTCGGGGAACGTGGCGTTCCGGGGAAACGATACCCTACACCTCTCCTGACAGCTCCGGCGGAGCGCCGGGTCACACGCCCTTGAAGGCGTGCTTACGAGAGGTGGGCCTTTGCTTGCTCGGCGATGGCGGTAAAGGCCTCTGGGTCACGGACGGCTATATCAGCCAAGACCTTGCGGTTTACATCGATCTCGGCCTGGCCCAACCCGTGAATCAACTGGCTGTACGAGATCCCATTGATCCGGGCTGCGGCATTGATGCGAGCAATCCACAATCTGCGAAAGTCTCGCTTACGACGGCGTCGATCACGATAGGCGTATGACTGCGCGCGATCGACGGCTTCCTTAGCGGTGCGAAAGAGGCGGCTGCGTGCGCCGAAATAGCCACGAGCCTTCTTGAGGACCTTATTGCGACGTCGACGGGTCGCAACGCTGTTCCGTGTACGGGGCATCGGTGGAAGTTCCTCCTACTTCAGACCCAGCGAACGCCGGACATTCTTCATGTTGGCGGAAGACACTTCATGACTCTTACGCAACTGTCGCTTGCGCTTGGTCGAGCGCTTGCCAAGAAAGTGATCTCCGAAGGCGCGACCCCGCTTCAGGGACTTGTTCCCCCGTTGCTTGATGCGCTTGGCGGACGATTTGTGGGTCTTCAGCTTAGGCATGGTTCACAAGATTCCGGTATGCGTGCCTTGATATCTTGATCCCGGAGAGGAGAGCAGCCAGGCTGAAACAGCCAGCCTGGACAGGCCGGAATCTGAGAGGACACGCTGAAAATGTCGTGCAGAATTCGAACTGGCGAATATAGATGAGGCTCCGGAACCTGTCAACGCGTCCCGGAGCCTCGAAAAACGGTGTAGTAGCGCCCAAACTGCTTCAGATACAGCCTACTTCAGATACAGCGCCTTGCGCACGATTCGTTCTGTACCGGTGAGCAATTCGATCAGATAGACACCTGCCGCAACGGGTTGAGAGCGCTCATCTCGACCCCGCCAGACGAGGCTGTGATGGCCGGCTGTCCGGGTCTCGTCGATGAGGGTCCGAATGGGCTGACCGAGCAAGTCGAAGATCCGCACACGTACCCTCTGACTCTCGAGAGCCTCCGGCACAAAGAAGGAGATCGTCGTTTCCGGGTTGAACGGATTCGGATAGGCCGGATACAGCACAAACTCCACCGGGAGGGCATCTACCGTGACATGCTCTGGCGCGGCGATCGAGAGGGCACGATCTGTGCCTGCATGACCGAGGGCATCACCCAGGCGAAGGGTCATCGCCCCGGGGTAGAGTCGTTCAAAGCGAAGCGTCGGCATGTCGAGGGCAAACGCTTCCTGGTCGATACCACGAGCGAAGGCCAGCTCAATGGACCCGGGGCGTAGATCCCGAGACCAGAGCAGCGAAGCAGCGGTCCCCGGTTGATCGTGAACACCCATGAACCTCAATTGGCTGGGATCGAACTCCACAACCGTCGCCAGGCCGCGAAGGGGTGGCTCACCCGTCCATCTCAGCGTCGCCTCGACAAAGTCGGTGGCGGATGGTCTGTCCTCGGTGGACAGGATCAGTCCGTCGAGGCCTGAGTCGTTGGTCAGAGCCACAGGACGTGCACTCGACCCAAAGGTGTCGGCGAAGAAGAAGAAATCATCCAGATCGACGATTCCCCCTGAGTTGTTGAAGTCGCCGCGCGCGTCGGTAGTGCCATACAGATCTGCAAAGGCGAAGAAATCGTCGATGTCGACGATGCCATCATCGTTCAGATCCGTCGGCAGTGGGCTGCGGACACGGACCACAGAGACGGCCTGAATCTGAAGCGTATCCGGTGTATCGAAGCCCTCGCTCAGTAGCTGAGCCGTCTGTATTACCACTTCCGTCTCTGTATCGGATGCCGCACCAGAGTCGATGACCAACAGGAGTCGTCCCAACGCGCCGTCGCCTGACGAGCCTTCATCTGTGGCACCCGCCGTCGTGTCCGTGGAGACTTCAATTCGAACCTGACCGGCAGTCGAATCGGTGACGGTGGCTGTCGCTTCCGTCAACAGATTGGCACCGTCGGCTCCCTCAGTCTCGAAGCCGGCAACCTGCAGAACGGCCGGGTCGAAGGTCAGGTCTACGGTGGCCTGGGTTACACTGATGGCCTCAGTGACGTAGATATCCACGCCGATCGTATCTCCCGCAGTGCCACCTCCGGTGGCCGCCTGTTGATTTCCGACCGACGGATCGAGGTCCAGTGAGACGAGGGTTGAAATCTGTCCAAACCCAGATACGGGGATCGTCACAGTCGAACGATCCGGATCATTGGTGTCGAAGGAGATCGTCGTCGACAGGGCACCGCGGTTTGCCGCGACATAACGCACGTCAAGCGTCTGTGTTTCATCTTCCAGGACCTGACTGGCGCTGAACACGCAGGTGAGCTCGAGGTTGCCCACCTGCAGATTGCTGATGACGAGTGTCGTGCGACCTGGATTCGACAGAGACAACGTGGCCGACGCTGAATCGCCGAGCGTCACCGTGCCAAAATCGATGCTGTCGGGTTCCAGCAGGGCGACGGGGATCGCCCGGGCGTCGACGATCCACTGGACGTGGGTCGAATCGGTACCGTCAAGAATCCGCGTGACCACGGTGTCTGCCGTCGTCGTATCCGGGACATGAAGGAATTGGTCATCCGTTTCGCCACTCTGAACGACGCCATCTACAAGCCAGCGGAAACTCAGCCCGTCGCCTTCCTCATCGCTGGCCGAGACGCTGAACACGATTCCCTGTCCCGGATCGAAGAAGAAGAAGGAGTCTACCGGAGCTCGACTGACCAATACGGGTGCATCGTTGACGGCGCTGACGAGGATCGTGAAAGCCTGCGACACCACATTTCCACCCGGATCGCTGACCTGCACCGTCACATCGTGTGACCCTGTGTCCGCCTGGACCGGTGTCCAGCGGATCGTTCCGGTCGTGTCGATCGTCATCGATACGGGGGATGTCGTCAATTCGAAGCTGAGCGCCTCGCTTTCCTCATCGGTCGCGATGACACTGTATTCATACAGCGCATCCTCGGGGGCTGTCGTATCGGCTGAGCTGGTGATGATGGGATCGTCATCGACTTCGATGACGGTGATACCAAAACTTGTCGAGTCGGTCCCGCCTTGCCCGTCCTCCACCTTGACGACGACGGAATTCGCTCCGACATCGGTTTGCACAGGCGTCCAAGACACCACGCCGGAAGAATCGACAAGGAGCGAATCTGGGCCCGAGGTGAGGGTAAAGGTGAGGGAGGTATCTGCCACATCGATGTCGGTGGCGGACAGCTGAAGCGTGAAGAGCTGATCTTCGGCTGTACTCGTGTCGGCGATGGACACGAAGCTCGGGGCATCGTTGGTATTGAACACGGTGAGCGCGAAGGACTGCGTCGCCGATTCACCGCCCTCGTCGGTCACCAGAATCTCAACAGGGGCGGACCCCGTGTCCTGCTGCGTCGGAGCCCAGGTGACGAGCCCGTCTGCATCGATGGTCATGCCTTCGGGCCCACTGACCAGGGTGAAGGTCACGGCATCCTCATCCAGTTCCAGAATCTCTACCGTATAACTGAATGCACTGTCTTCAAAGGCTTGTGTCGGTGCCGTACTTGTGATTCGCGGGGACTCGTTGGCTGGTCTGACGCGCACAGGAATGAAGTGACGGGCATTGGTGCCATCGCCGTTGAAGATCTGCAATCCCAGGAGCCAGGAGCCCGTATCGGCAATGGTCGGCGTCCAGGTGATGGGGAACTCCCGCACGCCGGGCGTGAGGGCATCGGCGAAACCAGGAGGGTTGTCGTGGCCGGACACCGGATCGACGAGGACGATATTCTTCTCTTCGTTCAATGTCGGTGTGTAGGTCCACTCGGCCCCCTGCACTACGAGCGAGTCGGGCAGTGCAGTGGCGCCGATCTCGATGGTCGTGCCCGCTGCGGGTGCATCTCCATTCGACGGGCCACCGGTATAGCCGATGTCATTGCGAACGCCGCCACCGGATGTCAGAGCGTCACGGAGACCGACAATCGGATTGCCTGCGTCACGGGCGCCCGAGCCTGACGTAATCTGCCAATTGCTGGTCGCCGTATTCAGAAACAGCGGGTCTGCGTACACGTTGCCACCGGCACTGCTGGCTGAAGAGAAGGTGGGAACGATTGAATTGAGCGTATTAAGGGCACCTGTCGTATCGACTTCAAAGGTGACGTTCACGATCGGCCATACACGCGTCGTGTCGGGAAAGTCTGCTTCTGAAAAAACCTCCAACACGTAACTGGCAAAACCCAGATTTCCTGAAGGGGTGTGGATGATCTCTACACGCAGGGCGTTGTTACCCACATGCGTCGAATCCGGGGTCCAGCGAATGATTCCCGCCTGCCAATCTGCAGTGGCAACTTCCGGAGGCAGATCGCTCGTATTGATCCGATTGAAGCTGTAGTCCGATTTGTCGCCATCGACTTCGATGACATACTCATACGTCGACCCGACTTTTGCGATCGTATCCGGCCGATTCGTGACGAAGCTGGGCAGAGATATGCCGAAATCGTCGAGGGTGAGTGTATCGCGAATCGTGCGCTTCACCTTCGTACTGTCTTTCTCTTCAGACAGTTGGAGAATATCCACGTCCCAGAACAAGTTGTAGCGAACCAGGGGGGCGTCCCCGGAGACCGAGTCGATGATCGCTGGGATCTGGTCGCCGGACTCAGCGAAGAAAATGTTGCTGCTGATATCGGTGCGGTTCCCCGTGGTCAACACCGCGGGCGCGTTGTTCAGATAGAAGGTGTTGTTGCGAACCACGTCTCTCTGCGAAGTGTCAGAAAACGTGTTGTGCAGACTCAACAAGGACCGATCTGAGCCTGTCGTGCCATTCACCCGAACCGTGTTGTTGAGAAACTTGAGGCGACCATCTTTGACATAGATCACCTCGCCCGCGTCCGTCGCCTTGTTGCCGATGATGCGGGTATTGGCCACCCTGAGTGAGCAGGTCTCGCAATAGATCGCGCCGCCCTGATCGGCAGCACCATTGAGCAAGGCCAGGTCTCGCAGGACGAAGTCGGAGGTGGGGGCCGTGATGGTGAAGATCCGCGAGAGTCCTTGCGCGTCGAGCAGGACACCACCCGGGGAACTCACATAGATCCCCGATTGTGTAATCTCGAAGGGGAAGGTCTCACCCGAACTGGGCGAGTACATCCCACTGGTCAGATTGATCACGTGAGGTCGCCCGTCGGTGATCACGTGTGCGACCTTCAGCGCGTGTGTCAGCGTCTTCCAAGGTGTGGACGCATCCTGCGCGACAATGTGACTGCGACGATTGTCTCCCGTGCTGCTATCGACGTGAAACGTCAACGCATCCACAGGGGTGCGCCACAGGATAGAACCCAGTAGGACGAGGGACAGAGTTCGCTGAATCATTCGTCGTTTTCGGTGGTCAGTCAGGGGACTGCGGGGGCACGTCACGGGGCCGATCCGGAGCGAGCCTGGGGGGAAGACCCCAGGAAATACCTCAAAAAGTCCGATCTTCCAGCAACTGGCGAACGACCGGTCTGACGAAGACACCATCCAATGGCATTTTCGACAGAGCGTCGGCCAT
>PATE01000086.1 GCA_002712305.1 Gemmatimonadota bacterium
ATCCACGGAGCGCGTCTCGAACTTGCCCACTTCCCTCTGTTCCTGGGAGAAGGCCTTCACAACCCTCACGCCCGGGATGGTATCAGCGAGCAGTGCGCTGATGCCTGCCCAGCGGCGCCACAACCCCCGATAGACAAGGTGTAGTTTGCCGCCGAATCGAAGGGTCGTGAAGACCAACAGCGGCGTCGGTAGCAAGACGAGGGTGGCGAGGGTGGCATTCAGATAGAACAGAGTCGCGCAGATGATGACGATTGTCAGGATGTCACGAATAGTCTCCTGCAGTCCGTCGCTGATGAAGTCCTGTAGACGGCCCACATCCTGAGTGATACTCGACATGACCCGTCCTGTCTCCCGTTCGTTGTAGAAGCTGAGAGACAGCGCGTGCAGATGACGATAGACCTCGTTGCGCAGATCGAGGGTCACATGCTGTCCCAGCCACGCGAGCACGTATCGACGCACGGCACCCATGAGATTGCTCGACACATACACGGCAAACAGCATCAGGACCAACACCTGGAGCTGGTCGCCACGATTCATCCCCTCCAGGTAGGGAGTCATCCAGGTCCCGGCCGGGGTCGGCGCCAACACGTCATCGAAGAGTGACTTCATCAACAACGGCGGGGTCAGGCCGATCCAGGTGGCCAGCAGCATCAATCCAAGACTCAGCACGGCCAGACCCGTATAGGGCCGCGCGTAGTTCAGCAGGCGAAAGAGCAGTTTGCGCGTCTCAAGACAGGCGGGGCAGACGCCAAAGCGGCGGGGGATCACGCGCCCGCATCGATCGCACCGCCGATTGCCACCACGGCTCCACCCTGGATCGTGACCCACGACGTGAGGATTCTCGATCTGCTCCTCTCCATCACGGGCGGCATGAACCAGCGATTCCAGCTGGGCGGGTATTTCGCCGAAGGCAGGCATTAGGGTGCGCGTAAAACGAGCCAGGATCTGTCCTGAATCGTCGGTGCGGACACGGAGGGCACCGGTTCCCTGGTGGTCGATGAGTTCGACGGTTCGGATCAGCGACAGGGGGAGTTCAGAGATCCCCGCCGAGCCATTGCGGGTGACGCTGAGTAGACGCTGATCCGTGGCCACCAGCCACGCATCGCCGTATTGGCCGTCAGGCCGCAGGTCTGTCGCCTGCACGAGACGAATCTGTTCTTCGTCGTGCAGCAGCGGCGAAATCTCGCTGCGCAGTTGTTCGGGAAGTTCGATCGATGTCTCCGGCGCGGGCGCACCGGTTTCGGACATACTCATGTAGGCTCCCTTGACGCATAGGATAAAGGGACTGAGTGTGTTCGAAGCAAACTTCAGGAGAAGAGGATATGCCAAACATCGTCATCATCGGTGCTGGCAGCGGTTTCGGCAGCCGACTATCGATTGACATCCTGTCGCGCGAGTCTCTGAAAGACGCCTGGACCAGGTGCGCAGCTACGTGCAGAGCGCCATCGACGGTCATGGCCTTCCCGGTCGAGTTGTGGCCAGCACGAATCGGGAAGAACTGCTGCCCGGGGCAGACTGCGTCGTGACGGCCGTCTCCATCGGTGGACTCGCGTATCGGGGCGAACCCTATTGGTCGGAGGTAGAGATCCCGCGCAAGTACGGCATCGAGCAGACCGCGGCGGATACGATCGGCGTGGGTGGCGTTTTCCGATTTCTGCGCACGGCCGATGAACACCTGCAGTTCGCTCGCGACATGGAACGACTCTGCCCCGACGCGCTCATGCTCAACTACACCAATCCCATGTGTATGCTCACGTGGTTCCATTCGGTCGGTTCATCGATTGAGAATGTCGGGTTATGTCACAGTGTGCAGGGGACGACGAAGAAACTCGCCGACGCCGTAGATGCACCCTACGAAGAAGTCAGCTACACGGTGGCCGGGATCAACCACCAGTCTTGGGTGCTCTCACTTCGTCACCGCGGACAGGATCTGTACCCGAAGTTGTGGGACGTGCTGGAGACGCACGAGTCTTTCGTAGAAGATCAGGTTCGGGCAGAGATGATGCGGCAGTTCGGTTATTTCGTGACCGAGAGTACACGGCACAACGCCGAGTACCTGCCTTACTTTCGGCGCACGCCGGAGCTTTGCGAGCAGTATGGTGTGCCGCCACGTGATGAGGTGTCCATGGAGAATGTGCGCAAGCGAAGCCGGATGAAAGACACCGGTTTGGATGACGAAGGCGAGGCGGAGGTCCCGCCACTTCGAGCATCCCACGAGTACGCATCCCTCATCATCGAAGCGCGGCTGGCGCATGACGCGTTCGCTTTCAATGGGAACGTGATGAATCACGGATCGATCACAAATCTGCCGCAGAACTGCTGTGTCGAGGTGCCCTGTGTAGCCGATGCCGAGGGAGTTCGGCCCACCTTCGTGGGAGACCTGCCGACGCAGTGCGCCGCGTTGAACAAGACCAACATCAATGTGCAGGAACTTCCCGTAGAAGCGGTTCTGCGTCGCGACAAGGAAGCGGCTTTCCACGCCTGCGCGTTGGATCCGTTGACGGCGGCGGTGGTACCGCTACCCCAACTGAGAGAGATGTTCGAGGAGAGTTGTGGGCTGCCGAAGGGTCGTTGTTGAGCTATTTCGATGCGTGACACGGCATTGCCGAAGAGAACCATCAAGGATAGGAGTCGGACGTGGCCGAAGAACTGACGGTAGGGGTGTTAGGTCTGCGACGCGGGCGCAGCCATTTGCGGAACTTCCTGCGTGTAGAAGGTGCCCGAGTGATTGGCGCCGCCGATCGTATCGAACAGTGGCGGGATCGCTCAGCTGAAATGTGCGCGGAGATGGGTCAGCCTCTGACCCCGATCGCCGAATTCGATGATCTACTGGAGCTGAAGCCCGACGCGGTGGCCATTGCCAGCAATGGCCGTCAACAGGCGCAGCAGACGATCCAGGCCCTGGAGGCAGGGTGCCATGTGCTGAGCGAAGTACCTGGCGCCTTCACGCAGGAGGAGATCATTCACATTGCAGCGACTGTGGAACGCACGGGTAAGCAGTACATGCTGGCCGAGAACTCCAGTTTCCTGGGTTTTCTCCGCTACTGGCGTCGATGGATGGTAGAAGGGCGCTTCGGTGCCGTCTCGATGGCGGATGGAGAATACCTCCACTATCTGCCTTCGACCCTTGTCGATGAGGAAGGCAACCAACTGACGCCGCGACAGGCAAAGGAACAGGGCCGAACGGACTTGAAACCCGTGTGGCGATCGGACCAACCGCCGATTCAATACCTCACGCACGATCTGGGGCCACTGCTGGAGGTGCTCGACGATCGTGTGGTGAGTGTTAATTGTGTCGAGGGGCCCTGGTGGAATCCGGAGACGCCTCTTCGTTCAGATGGTCAGTACGCGCTGTTCAAGACCGCGCGCGGGCGCCTGATCCGCATTCTCGTGACACTGAACACGCGTCGACCCGGGGCCCACAACTATCGTCTCTTCGGCACACAGGGATCTGTGGAGTGGTATTCGCACGAGGGGTTCTGCCGTCGTATCGATTCGACACGAGAAGAAAAGGAAGGCTGGGAGCGTATCGACATCGGCACGGCACGTGACGATGTGGACGAGGCCGACTCAGGGCACGGTGGCACCGACATCTGGACGGCGATCACCTTCACTCGTGCTCTGCTGGCTGGACGGCGTGTCCCTATCGACGTCTATCGGATGGCGGACTACACGCTGCCGGGAATCCTGGCCAACCGGTCGGCCGAGAACGGGGGCGGCGCTGTGCACGTACCCGATATCCGTCGCGAACCGTTCGAGCACACCGAGTTCTGGGATCATGTCGGGCTGCCCCAGGATGAACCCAAAGGGCAGACGTACGACTCCGGGAGAGGGGATCACGTTCTAGGGTAGCTGAACACCTGAGCTGGGTTCGCGACTGGCAGGTAATCTCACGCGAAGTCGCCGAGGGCCGTAGGCAGGAAGAACAATCCGGGACCGTCGGGCAGTTCCGGTGAAAGGTCGTAGAACAGCGTTCCCAGCGTATCGGCATCGATCTGCACGGTCCGTGGCCAACCCCGGCCACTGATGCGTCTTCCCGGATCGTGGATGACGAGGGCTTTGTCCCTCTCCCACGTGACACCGTCATCCTTCGACAGAAACAGCTCGTAGGCAAACTCGCCGTCGACACCGACGCCGTAGACGATGGCGGTGAATACGATCCATCCACGGTCGAGGACGGTCAGATCGTACCCGGCCACGCCGAAGTGAGGGAATGCGTGCAGGGCCTGCCACGTGTGGCCCTCGTCTGTGGAACGAAGTCCATCTACCATGTTTCCTGGTTGCCCAACGGGCACGGGTGCCTCCGTCTGGGGGGCGCCGCTGATCAGAGTACCTGAAGCGGTTCGCACGATGGGTACCATGCCGTGATTCCGACCATCGCCGAAGGTGGCCAGTTCATCTGCACCGGCGTCATAGAGGACCGTTCGGTCATAGAACGGGCAGACCCATTGCGTCGGCGTCCACTCGATGACCGGGTGACGGATGCAGGCATAGTTGGTACGATCGGTGATCGGATAGGCGTNCGGTGCCGACCAGTGGTGACCGCCATCCTTGCTCAGACTGAAGAAGGGTTCACGCCAGGCGTTGTCCGTTCCCGTGTCGCGGTAGCAGGACCAATTGAGCAACAGTCGCCCATCACTCAGGGTCGACAGGGATCCCGGATAGATGGAACAGTCACAGATCTCGGAGATGGCCTTCGGGGTAGACCACGACCTGCCACCGTCATCNGAGCGACACAACAGCAGTTCTTTGCCGCCACCGCCCTCGATATTGTAGACGGCCAGCAGCTGGCCGTCGCTCGTGCGTGCCAATGCCGGGTGGACGTGTCCCGAGACGACGTCGGCGATGCGAATGGGGGTGGTCACGGCAAGGATCTCCGAATTGAAGTCAATTTCTCAANAGCTTTGTCCAAGCTATACTATTCAGACTCTGAAATCGACAGATCCATCCAAACAGGAGAGCAGGTGTGTTCAAGGTCACACCGATCATCGTCATCACGGCGGCGGCGATGAAGGAAGAAGAAGAGATTCTGCGCAAGATCTCGGACGCGTATCTGAAGAAGCCCGTGTCGAAGGCCCAACTGGTGGCCGAACTGGTGCGATTCCTTCCGCACGATGAAGTCGAGCAGGATCAGGCTGTCACTGCCCCTTGGGTCGATCGCCACTGGTCACCTGAAGAACTGTCGGAGGAACAGCGCGCCGAACTGCCCGAGCTTCAGAAGCTCTTCGCCGATNCGGTTAGCATCTGGCAGGAGTTGTCCGAAACGCTGACGATCAACGACATCGAGATCTTTGCCAGTCAGATGCAAGGGGCTGGCCACCACTTCGGCTTTGTGCNGTTGGAGAACTGGGGCGAGCGTCTGGCTACGCAGGCAGCCCTGTTCGGCGCTTAGCGCTCGATCGAGTTTGTCTGACCTCCCTCTCATTCTCGCCGCCTTCCTCACGTCTATGACGGCGGCGATTGGTGGCATCGCCGGCGGTGTGATGCTCATCGCCATCATGCCTTCCTTCCTGCCCCCTGCCGCGGTGATCCCCATACACGGCGTCGTGCAGATCACCAGCAATGTCAGCCGCGCCTTCTTCGGATTCCGGCACATTGAGTGGCGCATCGTTCGTGACTACAGTGCCGGCTGTATCGTCGGCGCCCTGCTCGGTTCGCGACTGGTGCCCATGTTAGCATGGGACAATCTGCCCCTCGTTCTCGGTGTCTTTATCCTTCTGTTCACGTGGATGCCCAAGCCTAGTGGTGAGGCGCGGTGGCCGCTGAAGTTCTCCATCCTCGGTGTGGCTCAAACGGCGCTGTCTCTGTTCGTCGGCGTCGCGGGCCCCTTGAACATGCCTTTTCTTCTGCGCGAGGAGTTGGGCCGCGATCGCACGGTGATCACCCATTCGGTACAGATGACGTTCATGCACTCCATGAAGGTGTTCACCTTCGGCCTGCTCGGATTCGCCTTCGCACCCTATCTACAGTTGTTGGTGGGCATGACGGTGGGCGCGATCCTGGGCTCGTGGGCAGGAACGAAAGTGCGGGGGTACGTGCCCGAGCAGGTCTTTCGCACCGGTGTACGGATTCTGATTACCATCCTCGCTCTGCGGATGCTGATGCAGGGCTTCGAAATCCTCAATGCTGCTGAGATCCCAAACCTGATGGAGGACATCCCATGATCCATGTGCTGGCCATGATCGATCTACAGGAGGGCACGCGTGATCGTTTTCTCAAAGAGTTCCACGGTATCATGCCCGAGGTCCATGCCGAAGAAGGCTGCCTCGTCTACGGCCCGACGATCGACGTTGACACCGGCAACGAGAAGCTCGAGCCCCCGCGACCCAACACGGTGACCATCGTCGAGCAGTGGGAGAGTCTTGAAGCCCTGTCGGCCCATCTGGTAGCGCCGCATATGCTGGCTTATCGCGAACGGGTCAAAGACATCGTCGCCGGCTCCACGGTTTATGTCACCGAACCTGCATGAAAGTTGAGTTGTGCACACAGGCGCAGAAGGAAGAAACGCTGGATGTCCTGTGTGACGCATTCCATGAGTATCCAGTCATGCGATACGTCCTGGCCGACTCCGGTCCGGATTCCGACGGGGATCTCCGTGCCCTCATCGATCTGTTCTGCCAGGCTCGCCTCACCCACGGTCTTTCGTTGTATGGCATCCGGCAAGAGGCTTGGGACCGCCTCGGTCGTTACGACGATGCCTGCGAAGCGGGAGATCCCGGTCAGCCGTCGCACTATTTGGGTATGCTGGGCATCGTGTCANCCCATCAGCGACAGGGGTTCGGCAAGGCCCTCGTCGCCGCGACCAAGGAACTTGCCCGCTGCAGCGCCGATTCGCGGGGGATTCTCCTCAACACGGAGACGGAGAAGAATATCCCCTACTACGAGAAGCTCGGTTTCAGGGTCGTGGGGGAGGCAGACGCCGATCACGTCCATACGTGGAGCATGTTCTGGTCATGTGAGTAGGACGCAATGCACCGCCCAGGTCGATCAATCTGGTCGATCAATCTGGTCGATCAATCTGGTCGATCAATCTGGGCGATCAACTTGGCCGATCAATCTTGGGGGGCACGAGTTCGCCGTCGGGCCCATATCTTCTATCTCCATGGATTTCCACCTGACTTGCCGCCTCGACTACACCGTCGAGCAGCCGAGCACCTTTCTGTTCCATCTGGGTGTCGACTGCAACGAACGCGTGGAAATGGGCGAGGAACATCTCCGGCTGGAGCCGGAGCTCCCTGTGGAGCGACTGCAGACGCCGCGCGGGCTGCTGCACCGGGTTCGTGCACCGGCCGGACCGTTGAGGGTGCGCTATTCCGCTTCGGGAGACCACAATCCATCGGTGCTGACCGCAGAAGGGATCGACGAAGTATCGTCGGCCGATCTGCCGGCTCATGTGCTCGAATACGTCTATCCCAGTCGCTACTGCGAGTCGGATCTTCTCATCAACACGGCCCACGACGCGTTTGGCACCCTCGACCGTGGTTATCGTCGTGTGGTGGCCATCTGTCGATGGATCCATCAGCGACTGACCTACGAATCCGGCAGCAGCGGCTCTTCGACCTCCGCCTCACAGACGCTGGCCGAGGGCAGAGGGGTCTGTCGAGACTACGCTCATGTGGGCATCGCCCTCTGCAGAGCACTGAATATTCCGGCGCGCTTCGTCTCCGCCTATGCGCCTGGTCTAAAGCCCCCGGACTTCCACGCCTGCTTTGAGGCGTATCTCGGGCATCGTTGGTGGCTCTTTGACCCCACGTTCATGGTGCCTCGACGCGGGATCCTCCGCATCGGTACCGGCCGGGACGCGGCGGATGTCTCCTTCGCGACGATTCTCGGCTGGGTCGCCTTTGGAGAGATGGAGTTGGAGGTGCAGATGACGAACCTGGGCACGGACAGTGGGGTGGATGAGGAAGCCCTGACCATTGCGACTGATTCGCTGGTGGAGAACTGACATGAACTTCTCCGGTTACGATCCAGGCCACTTCTACGATGAACTGATCGACACGCAGGGGAAACCACGCGAGGGTGCTTCGCTGCTGATCGATCGAATCTCCGGCCTGCCCGACGGCGATCTGCGTCGCCGCCAGGAAGCGGCTGAGTTGGTCCTGCTGAATATGGGGATCACCTTCAACGTCTACGGGGATGATGCGGGCGCCGAGAAGATCATGCCCTTCGATATCATTCCGCGCGTCGTGGAGGCGGCGGACTGGACGCAGATCGAATCAGGCCTCAAGCAGCGCATCCAGGCGCTGAATCTGTTCATCGACGACATCTATCACGACCAGCGAATCGTGAAAGAGGGCATCGTACCCGCCTTCGTCGTCGAATCTGCCAGTGGATATCGCAAAGAGTGTGCTGGTCTGCAGCCGCCTTCGGGAATCTGGTGTCATATCACCGGCACGGATCTGGTGCGTGACGAGAGTGGTCAATTTCACGTACTCGAAGACAATCTACGATGCCCCTCCGGTGTTTCCTATATGCTGGAGAACCGACAGGTCATGAAGCGCACCTTCCCCCAGGTCTTTGGTGCTTCCCACGTGCGGGCCATCGATGACTACCCCGATCGTCTGCTGCAATCGCTGAGATATCTGGCGCCCGAACACATTCCCTCGCCCACGGTGGTGGTGCTCACGCCCGGCATCTACAACTCCGCCTACTTCGAGCACGCCTTCCTCGCCCAGCAGATGGGCGTGGAACTGGTGGAGGGGCGAGACCTGGTCGTGGTGGACAATCTGGTGATGATGCGTACCACCCAGGGTCTGCAGCGGGTCGATGTCGTCTACCGCCGCATCGACGACGATTTCCTCGATCCCGGCGTCTTCCGGGAGGATTCGGCCCTCGGTGTGCCGGGGCTGATGAACGCCTACCGGGCGGGCAATGTGGCTCTGGCGAATGCACCAGGTACCGGCGTCGCCGATGATAAGGTCGTCTATGCGTATGTGCCGAAGATGATCGAATTCTATCTGCAGGAGGAGATGATCCTGCCGAATGTGCAGACCTATCTGTGCTGGAATGACGACGAACGAAGCTACGTGTTGGAACATCTGGATGAACTGGTCGTGAAAGCGGCCAACGAGTCGGGTGGCTACGGCATGATGATCGGACCGCACGCATCGGCCGAAGAGCGAGCCGATTTCGCGGAACGCATCAAGGCAGACCCGCGCAACTACATCGCGCAGCCGACACTCGCCCTGTCTCGATCGCCCGTCATCGTGGACGACCACTTCGAGGGCCGGCACGTCGACCTGCGACCCTTCATCCTCAATGGCGAACAGATCTACGTCGTCCCCGGTGGATTGACGAGAGTGGCCATGCGCAAGGGATCGCTGGTGGTCAACTCGTCTCAGGGCGGGGGCAGCAAGGACACGTGGGTCATGGCATCCACCGCCCAAGAGGGTGACCATGCTTAGTCGCGCGGCTGATGCCATCTACTGGATGAATCGTTACGTGGAACGGGCCGAGAACATCGCGCGGTTCATCCAGGTCAATCTGCACTTGAGTCTCGACCAACCCATGCAGATGCGCAGCGAGCAGTGGGCGCCGCTGGTGAAGGTGACAGGAGACTACGATCGCTTTCTCGAGCGCTATGGCGAGGCGACACAGGAAAGTGTCATCGACTTTCTCACCTTCGATCGCGAGTATCCGAACTCTATCATCTCCTGCCTGGATCGGGCACGAGAGAATGCCCGTTCCGTACGGCAGATTATCTCCTCCGAGATGTGGCAGCAGATCAACACCTTCTTCCTCATGGTTTCCGGTGTGCACAAGGGCATCGCCCTAGAAGTGCCCGATGATTTCTTCGCACGCATACAGATGGTGTGTCACACCTTCACCGGTATCATGTCGGCGACCATGTCCCACGGCGAAGCGTGGCACTTCGGTCGCATCGGTGCCATGCTGGAGCGGGCGGACAAGACCTCGCGAATCCTCGATGTAAAGTACTTCATCCTCCTGCCGCAGGTGCAGGATGTGGGCACACCCTACGACAACATTCAGTGGTCGGCGCTGCTCAAGTCGGCGAGTGCTTTCGAGATGTATCGCAAGAAGTACGGCCGGATCGAACCCCGAGATGTGGCGGCCTTCCTCATTCTGGATCCGGAATTCCCTCGCTCCATCCACTACTGTCTGTTGGAGGTGGAGCGTTCGCTGCATCTGATCACGGGCACACCGGCCAATACCTTCGTTAACGAGGCTGAGCGGCGCGTGGGTCGGTTGCGTTCGGGCCTCGTCTACACGGACATCGGTGAGATCATCGACCAGGGTCTGCACCAATTCCTCGACGGTCTGCAAGCGCAGCTCAATGCAGTGAATGACGGCGTCGCGCAGTCCTTCTTCCCCGTAAACCCCACCATCTCAAATGACTGATCTGGAGTTGCCGTGACATTCTGCTTGGGTATCAAGACCGAACAAGGTCTGGTCGGTATCGCCGACACACGCATTACGACGGGCACCGAACGTCTGACGGCGCGCAAGGTCTCGATCCACGAATACGGAGAGCATCCGATGTTCGTGATGACGTCCGGCTTGCGCTCGGTGCGTGACAAGGCACTGACCTACTTCGACGAGGTGATCGACGAAGCAGAACACTTCGACAAGCTCTACAAGGCAGTGAATGCGCTGGCAAAACAGATCGGTCGAGTCGCCAAGGAAGACGAGAAGGCGCTGAAGAAGTCTGGTCTGCGCTTCAATCTGCACGCCTTAGTGGGTGGGCAACTCGAAAATGACGACGAGCACCGTCTCTACATGCTGTATCCGCAGGGCAACTGGGTCGAGGTGAGTCAGGCGAGCCCATACTACATCATCGGTGAATCCGGTTATGGGAAATCCCTGCTCGACCGGGTGCTACGGTACGACACACCATTGGAGATGGCACTGAAGGCAGGCTATCTGGCTTTCGACGCGACCCGTAACAGTACCATCGATGTCGCTTTTCCTCTCGATGTTGTCCTTCACCGTCGCGACACACAGAAAATGGTGGAACGACGATTCGAAGAAGAGGAGATGCAGGAGCTGTCGAGTTGGTGGCAGCAGAGCATTACCGAACAACTGGCCAAAGCGCCCACGGCGTGGATGAACGAGATCTACTCCGAGCTCGGTGAGCAGTCGACGATCTTCGAACGAGCACAGTCCCACTAGGAATGATGCGATTCGAGATCGTCCACGAGACCGAGTATCGATACAGCGAGCCGGTCTTTCTCGAACCTCACCTGCTGAGAATCCGTCCGCGCAGTGACTGGAGTCAGCGTCTGATCCGATTTGACCTGCAGATCTCGCCACAACCCGAGGGTTGTGCGCAGCTCGTCGACCTGGATGGAAATGCCACGATTCGTCCGTGGTTCTCGGGCCGACACGATCGCCTGCATCTCATGGCGCGTTCGACGGTGGAGACGATGGTGACAGACCCCTTCGCCTATCTCCTCGATCCGGCGGCGGACTCGCTGCCGATCCAGTACGCCGCTGAGGCGCCACAGCTGTCACCTTACCTTGAATTCGCATCGGTGGCTCCTGCCGTTGAGGCACTCGCAGGTGAGATCACCACCGAAGCGGATGGCAAACCCGAGCGTTTCGCCAGCCTCCTGAATCAGCGGATTCGTGAGCTGTGTTCGACGGAGACACGACTCGAGGGCGATCCACTCTCGCCGGAACAGACCCTGACACGCGGTCGTGGCGCCTGTCGAGACGTGGCGGTCCTGTTCGCTGAGGTGTGCCGTGTGGCGGGTCTGGCGGCTCGATTCACTTCGGGTTACGCGGCCGGATCGCCCGAGCAGGAGCGATTCCTGCACGCGTGGGCCGAAGTCTACTTGCCCGGTGCTGGCTGGCGTGGGTACGATCCCAGTCTCGGGCTCGTCGTCGCTGACCGCCACGTTGCCCTCGCCTCTGGCCCGCAGGCGGCGGATGCGCGACCCTTCGTAGGTCGGTTTCGCGGCACCGATGTGGACGCGCAGATGACGGTCGATCTGCGAATCTCGGCAAGCCCGTCCGAAGAAGCGGCAACGGCACGGATAGACTCCGAAGGCCAAGGAGAACAGGCATGACGTCACTCTCGGCAGAGCAACTCGAGTTTTTCGACGAGAGCGGATATCTCATCCTGGAGAATCTGTTTACCGACGATGAAGTGACTCACCTGCAGAGCGAATCCGACTATCTGTTGGAACTCATTCTCAATTCCTCGCTCATGCACCAGCGACTCAGCGGTCGTCTCGACTGGCGCCTCACGTCCCAGGACGTGCAGATGGTGCGCAAGATCCAGCCCATCAACGATCTGTCTCTCGCCTTCACCAAAGCGATCGAAGAGGAACGGATCGTCGAACCGCTGCGGCAGATCATGGGCGATGAGCCGGTGTTGATCGAGGAGAAGCTCAATGGCAAACAACCACTGACGCAGAAGATCGCAGGTTTGCCGATACGGCAGATCGATGACGCGTTCCCCGTGCACAACGACTGGGCCTACTATGCGGCGCAGAACTACCCGCAAAACGTGTTGTCCTCGGCGCTGCTGCTGGATGACTGCACGACGGAGAATGGGCCCCTGCGCATCTGGCCCGGCTCCCACAAGCTGCATCTGGAACACGAACGGGTGGACAATGGTCTGCAAGTGCGTGAGGGACTCATCGATCACGAGGGTGGCATCGATCTGCTCGCACCGGCAGGGTCCTTCATGATCTTCCACGTGCTGGCCGCACACAATTCGCGACCGAATGTCTCGGGTCGGCCTCGACGTCTCATGATCTACAGTCACTGTCCTGCGTCTGCGAAGATGCCTTTCGATGTGCGCAACGGTCCGAGTCGGCTACGGGAGTCTCCCTATGAGCGTGAGTACATGCGCGCTGTCACCCGCGGCGATTTCAAGAATCCCTTTGCGGCGCCTACCTATTCGTGAGACCCAAGTTCGTTCCGACCGCATGGCACCTGGACCGGATGCCACCGCGTGAATCCACCACAGTGAGACGCTGATGGCGGCCCGCTCTCACGCGCTGCGCGACTACGTTCTGCGTCGATTGATGCTGATGGTGCCCACCTTGCTGGGCATCACGTTTCTGGTATTCCTGCTGTGCCAGTTTGTACCCGGTGGACCCATCGACCAGATGAAGATGCAGATCGCCGGAGGTGGCGAGATGGGCGAAGGCGGTGGTAGTGGCAACATGGCCCGGGCGTCCTCCATCGACATCCCCGAAGAGGACCTGGAGACGCTGAAGAAGTACTACGGTTTCGACAAG
Organism: Gemmatimonadota bacterium; assembly: GCA_002712305.1. Taxonomy (GTDB): domain Bacteria; phylum Latescibacterota; class UBA2968; order UBA8231; family UBA8231; genus UBA12574. Next base: position 13,215 of record PATE01000086.1, read on the forward strand.
CCGATTCTTGTGCGGTATGCGAACTATCTGGGCAAGCTGGCCCTCATGGATCTGGGAGACTCCTTCCGCTACATGCAGCCGGTGGAGTCACTGATTGCGAGTCGTTTCCCCGTGTCGATCTACTTCGGCCTCATCGCCTTTCTGCTGACGTATGTGACCTGTATTCCCCTGGGCATCGTCAAAGCGCTGAAGCACAAGACGCGTTTCGACAATGTCACGTCCGTCGTCATCTTCCTCGGTTATGCCATTCCAGGTTATGCGCTGGGTGCCGTGCTGCTGACGCTGTTTGCCGTGCAGCGCGATTGGTTTCCCCTGGCCGGTTTCGAATCACAAGGCTTCGAAGATCTGAGCTTCTTTGGCAAGATCGGGGACCGGATACACCACACGACGTTGCCTGTCATCTGCTATGCGATTCATCTGTTCGCCTTCATGACGATTCTCACGAAGAACTCGCTCATGGAGAACATGAGTGCCGACTACGTGAAGACGGCACTGGCGAAGGGAATGACTTGGCCGCGAGCGGTCTTCGGCCACGCCTTACGGAATTCGCTGATCCCCATCGCAACCAGTTTCGGCAACAATATCTCCCTCATTCTCACCGGGTCGCTTCTGATCGAACGGGTCTTCGGCATTCCCGGCATGGGACTGTTGTTTTTTGAGGCCATTACAGCACGGGACTATCCGGTGGTGATGGGATACATCTTCATCTCCTCTGCCCTGCTGCTGATCGGCAATCTCCTGTCGGATCTGTGTGTGGCTGGCGCTGACCCCCGCGTCAGGTTCGGCGAGTAGTCCACCATGCCATTCTCCGACCCCATTACAGCCAAGAGACTGAGGCGTTTTCGTCGTCTCAAGCGCGGCTACTATTCCTTCCTGGTGCTGGTGGGCCTGACCGTGTTGTCGCTGTTCTCGAACTTCATCGCCCACAAGCGGGCCATCGTGGTCAGTTACCAGGATCAGATCTACTTCCCCACATTTCGCTTCTACGACATGGCCACCTTCGGTCAGGAAGACGAGTATGGCTTCGACGATGTGGAGGCCGACTATCTCGCCCTGCAATCGTTTTTCGAGGCCAGCGATTCGGGGGATTGGGTATGGATGCCGCTCGTGCCCTATGATCCGTACGAACCGGACTTTGACTACGACGCGCCGCCACCAAACGCGCCGGATGGACGGCACTGGTTTGGCACCGATTCGCAGGGCCGCGATGTCTTTGCGCGTCTTCTATATGGCTTCCGCATCTCCATCTTCTTCGCCGTGACCCTCGTCTTCGTGGGGCAGCTTCTCGGCACCATCATCGGCGCCATGCAGGGATTCCTTGGGGGGCGTTTCGATATTCTCAGCCAACGCTTCATCGAAGTCTGGTCGACGTTGCCCTTTCTGTATGTGGTCATCCTGCTGGCGACCTTCTTCAAGCCGAGTTTTCTGCTGTTGCTGGCGATCATGGGCCTGTTCGAGTGGATCCGTATGACCTACTACATGCGCACCGAGATCTATCGCGAGAAAACGAAGGAGTATTGCCTGGCGGCGCGTTCCTTCGGAGCGTCACGCCGTCGACTGATCTTCAAACACCTGTTACCGAATTGTCTGACGCCGCTCGTGACGATCACACCCTTCGCCATCGTAGGTGCCATCAGTGCATTGACGGCCCTCGATTATCTGGGCTATGGATTACCCGCACCGACACCGAGTTGGGGGGAGATGATCGATCAAGCCATGGACAGTCAGAATCGAGACAAGATCTGGCTCAGCATTGCGCCATTTTCGGCGATTTCGCTCACCCTTCTGCTGGTGACGATGATCGGCGAGTCGATTCGAGAAGCGTTCGACCCCAAACAGTATGCCCAGTACCGCTGAAAGCGGCTTCGAAAGCCCGAGAGGTGAAATCATGAATCTGCGAATTCTCTTGAATTGTCTGTTGGTCCTGATGACCGCCTGTGAGGACACCGACGAGAAGACCGAAGAAAACGAGCGTGAGCAAGTCATCGATGACACAACTGGCGATGATGATCCGAGCCACACGCGTATTGCCATCGTCCCGCCCGCATCGGCCGAGGACCTGTCCGGTATTGAGTGGCAGGCGAACATGGATGATCCGCCCATTGGTGATCCGGCTGCCCTGAAGGGTGGGACGCTGTACACCTTTACGACGGCGTATCCGTTGACGATGCGCATCGTCGGGCCCAACGCAAACGACGGCTTTGCCAGATGGCGGCGGGGCTCGACGATGGACTTCACGTTGGTCGCGCGTCATCCCACGACAGACAACTACATCCCTTCTATGGCGACTCACTGGTCGGTGCAGGAGGATCAGCGGACGATCTACTTCAAGCTACGTCCGGAGGCCCGCTGGTCGGACGGCGAAACGCTGACAGCCGAGGACTACGTTCACACGTGGAACATGATGCGGTCGGAACACATCGTCGACCCGTTCTTCAACAGCTATGCTGCCGACTATTTCGAAGAGGTCGTCGCCATCGAGCCGCATGTGCTGAAGATCGTGGGCAAGTTCGAGAGCTGGCGACCCCTCGATAATTTCGATCTATGGGCGACGCCCAAACATGCAGTGACGCTGGAAGAAGGATTCCCCGAGCGCTACAACACGACGATTGTGCCTGTTCAAGGACCCTATCTGGTCACCGAACAGGAGGCCGGCCAGTATGTAGTTCTCGAACGTGTACCGGACTGGTGGGGTAATGACGTTCACTACTGGCAGGGCATGTACAATGTCGATCGCATTCATGTCCGCGTGATCGAAGACCAGAATCGAGG
>PATE01000087.1 GCA_002712305.1 Gemmatimonadota bacterium
CAGCAGGGGCTCGTCTTGCAGATCGACGGGACACCCGTCGCCCTCGCGACGGTTTCGCAGACATCAGCGACCTACGCCGCACCTTCATCCGTTGCCTGCGACGCGACATTCGCCATCACCAACCCGAGCGGTCAGTCTGCATCGACCACCATCAACCCTGGGTTCTGCCTCGCCACCGTGCACGTCACGGTGAAGCCACATGCGAGAGAACAGCCTGTTAAGGAGAAGAGATGAGTTTTCGCGTCGCCTTTACGGCCGACTTCCTCAAGCCTGGCAGCACGGAGCCCGTGTTTCCTGACATCGATGCCACTGCCCTCGATGTGCCCGGTGTGGACTATCACATTCTTACCGAGGGCGTCGACGAGATTCGTCCTGGACAGCTTGCCGACACAGATGCCGTGGTCGTGCTCGGACCGAAGGTGAGTGCCGCGTCGCTGGAGGGGGCAGATCAACTCGCCGTCGTTGCCCGCATCGGCGTCGGTTTCGACGCCGTCGACGTCGAGGCCTGTACTCGTGCAGGCGTCGCCCTCACTATCACGCCCGACGGCGTACGACGTCCCGTCGCCAGCGCTGCGCTTGCTTTTCTGCTGGCCCAGGCTCATCGATTGCCTTTGAAGGACAGACTGACCCGCGACGGCCGATGGGGAGAGAAACCACAACACATGGGCATCGGTCTGCGAGGCCGGACTCTGGGTCTGGTGGGGTTGGGCAATATCGGCCAGGAGATCCTCGCCCTCATCGCGCCCCACGACATGAACATCGTCGTCACCGATCCCTATGCTGATCCAGATCGTGTAGAAGGTCTCGGTGCCCAGCTGCTCGATTTGCCCTCGATGCTCGGTCGTGCAGATTTCGTCATCGTCTGCTGTGCCTTAACGACACAGACGCACCATCTCATCGGCGAGACTGAGTTTCGACAGATGAAACCCTCGGCTCATCTGATCAATGTGGCTCGCGGTCCCATCGTCGATCAGAAGGCGCTGACGGGGGCCCTACAGCAAGGCGAGATTGCCGGCGCCGCCCTCGATGTCTTCGAACGGGAACCCGTCGACCTGGACGACCCGCTGCTGGGGCTCGAGAATGTCATCCTCGCACCTCATGCACTATCGTGGACGGACGAGAGTTTCCGCATGATGGGTGAAAGTGCCTTTGCGGGAATCCTAGCCATCGCTCGGGGTAAGGCGCCCGACCATGTCGTGAATCGAGACGTGTTGGACAGTAGCGCATTCAAGAAACGAATCGCCGCCTGCGCCGGGCGAGCCACAGCCGACGAAGAAAGCTGAGTTCATGAGAGACAATCCGGTCAAGAAACGACTCGCCGCCGGAGACACGTCGGTAGGCACCATGGCCATGGAGTTTTCGAGTTCGGGGATGCCGCGGCTGGCGGCCACGGCGGGCGCCGATTTCATCATCTACGACATGGAACACACGGCGTGGTCCATTCAGACGGTGCGCGGTCTGCTGGCGGCCAATGCGGGCATCAACATCGTTCCGATCGTACGGATTCCGACAGCCGAATATCACTTCGCCGCTCGTGTCATGGACGCCGGCGCCATGGGTCTGATGGTGCCCATGGTCAACGATGTGGCTCAGGCTCAACAGATCGTCGACGCCTGTAAGTATCCGCCTGAGGGAAAACGTGGGGCGGGATTCTCCATCGCGCACGACGACTATGTGCCCGACGATGTGGCACCCATCATGAAACAGGCCAATGAACAGGGTCTGGTCATCCTGCAGATCGAGAGTCCCACAGGCGTCGCCAATGCCCGTCAGATCGCTGCCATCGACGGAGTCGACGTATTATGGATCGGCCACTTCGACCTGACGAACTTCATGGGAATACCGGGTCAGTTCGATCACCCGGACTACCACGCTGCCATCGATACGGTGTTGGATGCGTGTGAACGGGAGGGAAAAGTCGCCGGTCAGCTGGGTGGCACGGTGGAGGAGTGTGTAAAGCTGTTGGAACGCGGCTTCCGTGCCGTGGCTTATGGGTTGGACCTTGATCTGTATCGACGATCCCTCAGTAATGGCCTGGAAGACATCCACCGCCACCGGGCCATCAACGCGCACTCTGTCTAGCAATCTGGGCCTGAACAATCTGGGCCAGATCGATCGTCTGATCGATCTGCCAAACCTAACCGGACCAACCTGCGGGCAAGTGGAGTGACCAGACCTCGCTGTTGAGCGGCTCGGCGTGGCCCCCGGCGACCCAGATCTTGTCGTCGAAAACGTAGGCAGAATGTTCGTGACGTTTCGTCCAGATCACGTCTGCCGTCATCTGTGTCCAATCCGCACCGTTGCTCGAATACCAGACGTCGCCAAAGTTCCCGTCTTCTCGATTCCAGCCGCCCAGCACCCAGAGGTGGTCTCTGTAGACGACCAGTGAGAACCACATGCGGGCCGTCCACGGCGCCGCATGTGTCACCTGCTCCCAGGTGACGCCATCCGCCGAGCACCAGACGTCATTGCGAGGGATCGTCTCTGGCTGCCAGGCACCACCGCCCATGATCCAGAGTTTGTTGTCGAAGACGGTGACCTGTGCGTGGGTTCGCTTGTCCCAGACGGCATGTTCAACTTCGCACGTCCAGTTCCTGCCGTCCGCTGTGGACCACACGTCATTCTTCAGAGTCGTGTCGTTGTCCTCGTAGAAGTTCTCCGTCCCTCCCATGATCCACATGCGGTCCTGGAAGACGGCGAAGGACGGCGACACCCGCGCACACCAGCCAGGATCGGCAGATTCCAGTTTCCAGTCAGCGCCATCGGCCGAGGACCAGACCGTGTTCGTGTTTTCGGCGCCGGGCAGTTTTCGCCCCCCCATGAGCCACATGCGATCCTTGAAGGGCATCGTCGCCGGCAGATCTCCGTGGACCCACGCTGCCTCTGGAGTGGCGCAGACCCACTCAACGCCGTCGGAGGATTTCCACACGTCACGCGGATTCGGCGTCTGCGGCGTAAACCAACCGCCGAAGATCCACATGTGGCCGTCGAAGACCATCTCCCCTTGCGAGTCTCTCGCCTGCCAGGCTGCCTCACGGGTTTCACAGATCCAGTCAGGACCGGGATGGGTCGTCATGGTTTTCCTCAGGGACGGGGTCGGGTGCGGTCGAGACAAAGTACATTCCTGCACAGATGACGGCACCACCCACGATCGCCATGTCCAAATGGGCGGGCAGTTGCAGGCCCAAACCGGGTGCCAGCGCGTCGAGAGTAACCTGCAGCAGGATCGATAGGAAGCCGATGCTCAGAAACAGGACCGAGCTGCGGGATGCACCGATATGTTGCATGGCCACGTTGTAGGTGACCCAGGAAAGGCCGAGCAGGATACCCCGACTACACAGCAGCGCCAGGACCACGATCGGTGTCGAGACGTCGGTAGCCGTTCCTTGCAGGGCGGGGAGAAAGGGCGTCAACACGACAGCACCGATCATCAGACCATACCCGGTGACCAGAGGGCCACTGTGTCGGTTGAGGACTGACTTCAATGTGATGATACCGGCAGCGAAGAACAGGGCTGACGTGACGGCCATCCCCTCTCCCCATCCGAAGTCGAGGCTCCAGGCGGTGGGATCGAAGTTGACGATCACTGCACCGGCCAACGCCGTCATGCTCGCCAGCCAATGGCGAGGTGTCCATCTCTCTTTCAGGAAGGCCACGGCGAGAAGGACGATGAAGATCGTCTCGAGTCGGCCGAGCAGCGACGTCTTGCTTGTGCCGACGAGTCCGATCGACGCGTACAGGAGAAGGAAACCGGCCGCAAACGTCGCCACCGACCCGGCCACCAGTCTAAACCAGTCAGCCCGCCCCCAACCTGTCCACCGATGACCACCCCGCATCGCGGACCACCCAAGCAGCATGGTGCCGGCCACGTAGTTCGAGCCCACAGCAATCTCCACGACGGACACCGACAGCGATCGCACGGCGATTTCGGTGAGGATGAGACCAGCGGCGGCAAACAGGGCACTTAGAACCGCCCCGAGGGAATACTTGAGATCGTCGGTCATGAAGAGGCTGCACTCTTGGTTGGTGGGGCAGGAAGGGACGTGCTAAGCTGGACTCAAACGCCCCAATACGCCAAGCTCTGCACATTACTCAAGTTTGACGATTCAAGGCCTGACGGGAGATCGACATGACCATCCGCAACCTGAGTCCGCAACAGATGTTCGCCGACCTCGTCGCTCAGCGACCCCCGGAGCGTGCTTTTTCAGGTACCACGAAACGACAGTTCAACCGCTGGAAAGTGAGTACTCTGCCCAAGGTCCTCGAGTGCCTCGGCGATTCTCCGCGACGGGTGCCGTTGAATCCACAGCTTCTGGCTGAGTGGGAACACCGCGGCTTACGGCGGCAGCGCTGGATCATCGACGTGCAGGAACACATGTCGGCCACCCTGCTCGTCAATCTGCCCGGTGATCTCAAGAAGGGAGAGCGACGCCCAACCCTCTTCTGCTGTCACGGCCACGGTCCCTACGGCAAAGAACCGGTCATGGGGAACGATTCGAGCCCTGATCTGGCTGCCAACATCGCCCAGCACCGCTATGACTATGGTGAGACCATGGCGCAGCTCGGCTTTGTCACCTATGCCATCGATTTCATCGGGTTCGGCGAACGCAACGACACGATGAAACCGAATCATCACGGCGCACCGGGCGGCCGCGACTGGTGCAACCTTTACTACCTGCACGCCACCATGCTGGGCATGACCTCGATCTCTATCAATGTCACTCACGGCCAGGCGGCGACGGATTTCATCACCACCCAGCGACACGTAGATGGTGACCGACTCGGCGTCATGGGCTTGAGCGGGGGTGGAGTCATGACGCTGTGGATGTCACTGTGCGACGAGAGATTCCGCGCTGCCGAGATCATGTGTTACAGCGATCTGTGGAGTGCCTTCGGCATCCGCGACAACAACTACTGCGGCATGCAGGTCGCGCCCGGACTGTTCAAGCTCGTCGACTTGCCCGACGTACAAGGGCTCATCGCTCCGCGCCCCCTGTTGGTCGACATCGGCGCCAACGACACCTGTTTCAAGGTGGATACGGCCATGGCCTGTTATCGACAGGTGGAGAAGATCTACAAAGCCGCAGGCGCGAGTGATCTGCTCGAACTGGATCTGCACCCCGGCGAACACGGCTGGGGTGGCAATCTCTCCGAGGCCTTCTTTCGTCGAAATCTCGATTTTTGAGATCGCCATCTCGAGGTTTGAGCTGTTCTACTCTGGCCGACGGGCGGTCATGCTGGCCAGCTTGCCCTCGACCACATATTGGAAGTCGACAAACCCCAGTTCCCTCAGGAGCGTTTCGTGAACCTCTACGGGAAAGCGACGTGGATGGGCGGGGTCATCCTTCTCGAAGGGTTCGATGAAGTCCGCGTTGAGCAAGAGTCCTGACGGAGATAGAAGCCGGCCACTTGCGTCGTAGACCGCGGCAAGGGCCTCGTAGCCATCCAGATCGTGCAGGGTCTGCAGCGTGAACATGACATCCACGTCTGACCCGTCGGTCAGACTCTCGCTGTCGTTGAGATCAGCGATCACCATCTCTACGCTGGCCGATTGTTTGCCAAGGCGACCCAGAGCGAACTGAGTCAATTCATGATTGATATCGACGCCCGTGTAGATCACTTTGCCTACGGCGTGACAGATACGGTCGATGACGGCCGCCGCCAGTTGGCCATTGCCGACGCCGAGCTCTATTAAGCGCAGTGGATCTGCCTCGGCAGACGTGGGTCTGAATGACGCTTGCCACGCCTCGATGGAGTCCACGATACGCTCACGCACTCCGCGACGCTCGGGCCATCGGCTGTCGAGATCGGCCGACCAGTCGTCGATATAGGTCGGGCCTGTGAAATCGGAGAGCGCCATGATCGTAGTGTGCACGTGGGATTCGTCGTCGTCAAAGAGCTGGCCACGCGGGCCTGCAACCGGGAGGGATGAGTTTGTCTGACCGAGATCTTGTGGCGTCCTCGCTATGGACGGGAGAAGCGGATCGTGACCGGGTCTTCCACCACGCCGACCTGAGCGAGCAAGAGCGCCGAGCTCTTCATGGCTCAGCCACCGTGCAGATGCCTACCCACGTGATTGCGGGTGCATCGGTAGATGTAGCCTTCCACTTCTGCCTGGGGACGACCCAGCTCCCCGTGGGTGCCGGCCTACGCATCGCATGGCGTTGGCCCTTCGACTGGTCTGCCCCGCAGATGCAGGATTCAAAGGCGCCAAATTTCCTTGAAGTGTCATCGCCCGATCACTGCGTTCTCGTATCGGACTTTGCCCGCGGAGGCGGTCTGAATCCGTGGCAGCACCACATCGACCTGCGGGTCACCGATGGGACCCTGCGCCAGGGCGACGTGGTCGAAGTGCACGTCGCAAACTGGGAAGCTCCCACGTTCCGTACGCAGGAGGCCTACTTCGTGTTGCTGATCAGTCCGGGAGGGAATGACCAGTGGAGTCGGCTTGTCGACGCACCTCGATTTGAGATTCATAGCGGGTCGGTAGATCGTCTAGTAGCCATCGCTCCCGGTGACGGTGTCGTCGGTGAACGAGCGATCCTTCGCGTACGAGCCATCGACGCCTGGGAAAACGCAGTGCTCGTCGACGCCCCCCATGTAGAGGTGATCGGCGCCGACATCGGTCAGCCCGTCCCGTGTGATCGATACCCGGTGTGGGAAATCCCGGTGGCTTGGACGACACCGGGTGTATATCGGGTGCAGGCGCGAATCGGCGATCACGTCGTCGAATCGAATCCGACCAGAGTACACACCCAGGCGCCGAATCATCGGGTATTCTGGGGAGACCTGCATGGGGGCCAGTCAGAGATCGGCTGCGGTGCCGGATCTCTCGATCATCACTACGCCTATGCCCGCGATGTGGCGGGGCTGCAGTTCACATCGCAGCAAGCCAACGATCACTACATCACAGCGGAACTGTGGAAACACGTTCGCAACGTGACGCCACGCCATGACAGTTCAGATTTTCTCGCGTACCTCGGATGCGAGTGGAGTCCGTACACGGAGGATGGTGGAGACCGCAACGTGATCTACCTGTCCGACGAGGAGCGTCTGAACAGATCCGATCGCTTCTTCGCCGAACTCGAACCGGACCCGACCCCGGACCTCCGGCGAGCGCCCGAATTCCTTGGGGCATTAAGGTCGCGAGATGTGCTGCTGAACCTCCACGTCGGCGGACGTCCGACGAATCTCGAATTCCATGAACCGGGGATCGAACCCCTCTTTGAAGTTCACTCCACCCATGCAACCTCTGAATGGTTTCTCTTCGATGCCCTGTCGCGCGGATACAAGGTCGGTGTCACAGCGGGTACAGACGGCGTCATGGGACGACCTGGCGCGTGTGGCCCGGGCAGACGAGTGACACGCAACGTTCGCAATGGCCTCACGGCCGTCACCGCTGAAGACCTGACTCAGCGAGCCGTCGCCGCTGGTTTCTTTCGGCGCCACTGTTATGGCACAACGGGTGCTCGACTCCTGCTCGACGTCGTCGTCAATGACGCACCCATGGGTAGCCAGATCACGACAGCTGGAGCAGTTCAGATCCATGTGACCGTAGAAGGCACAGCTGCGATCGAACGGATCGACTTCTTTTGCGGCACTGAGATCATCTCGTCGCAGACGATGGCCGAGGCAGATGCGCAGCGCCTGCGACTGCTGTGGGGTGGAGCTCGAGAGATCGGCACCGCTGCGGCGCAGCGTCAATCATGGAAGGGCTCGCTGGAATTGTCAGAGGGTGTGATCCACGACGTGGTGGATGTGGGTCTGCAGAGTCCGAAGGATGAGATCACCCATCTCGATCAGCGGGTCACCTTCAACTGTGCTACCGCCGGCAACGACATGGGGTTCACCTTCGAAGCCGAAGGATCCTCAGAGGCGATCTGTCGGGTGGTGACGGAGCTGGGCGATGCAGACACTCCGCTGTCTCAACTCAGGCAGGAGACGATGGTGATCGATGCGGGAGGTGTGAATCGGCGGATCGAACTCGGACCGGCGCCCTGCGAGAATTCTGCCATGTCCGTCGAGGCGACTTTCGAAGACCTGGAGCCTCCGACGGGAGAACACGCGTACTGGGTTCGCGTCACGCAGATCGATCGACATCGTGCCTGGAGCAGTCCGGTGTACGCGATGGTGAAAGGTGATCGATCCTAAGGCGCAGCCGAGGGAGACGGCCAGGGGGCGAGGGATTCGAAGGCAGCGGCAGCCCGCAGGACGGTTGCATCGTCACGCCAGCGGCCGACGATCTGCAGCCCCACCGGCAGCCCATCAACGAAACCGCAAGGCACCGACGCAGCGGGTTGGCCGGTTAGATTGAAGGGATACGTAAAAGCGGTCCAGCTCAGGTAGGTCGTAGGCCGTCCCTCGATCTGGGTGGGGTAGTCGAGACCCGCGTCGAAGGCGGTCACCGGCAGCGTGGGCGTCAACATGAGATCGTAGCCGGTCAGAAATTCGCGCCAACCGTGGTAGTATTCATCCCGTCGCAGATAGGCACCCGACAGATCTGCCGCCGAGAAGGCGAGTCCGGCCTCGATGACACGCACGAGTCCAGGGTCGAGCTGATCACCCACCTCATGGAGTCGATCGCGGAAGGCCCCGGCAAAACCGGTGGACCAGATCGTGTGCACGATCTCCCAGGGGTCGTCCAGACCGGGATGTGCTTCTTCGACGTGGCACCCCAGTTCACCAAAGCGTCGCGCTGCCGCTTCCACGACGTCGCGCACCTGCGGATCTACGGCGGCATTGCCCAGATCGCCCGACCAGGCGACGCGCAGTCCCTCGATGCCCCCTTCAACGGCTGCTAGATAGTCGCCCTGCCCCGGGATGGAGAAGGAATCGAGTCGATCGGGGCCGACGGTGACATCCATGAAGAGGGCTGCGTCGCGTACGGTACGAGTGATCGGTCCCGCGTGTGACAGCAGCGGTACGAGGCTGGCCGGATACTGCGGCACCAACCCCCAGGACGGCTTATGGCCGAAGGTGCCACAGAACCCGGAAGGAATCCGGATGGAACCGGCCCCGTCGGTGCCCTGTGCCATGGCCCCCAGGCCCACCGCCACCGATGCCGCCGCTCCACCGCTGGACCCACCAGGTGAGCGTCCGTGTTGCCACGGATTGTGCGTGGAACCGGCGACACGATTAGTGGAGTCCCCTTTCCAGCCAAGTTCGGGGGTATTGGTCTTCCCGAGCAGAACACCACCAGCGTCGAGCATGCGCTGAGCGAGGGGCGCATTGTAGTCGGGAATCCAGTCTTTGTAGAGCAGAGACCCACGGGTGGTCCGTATGCCGTCGGTGGCGGTCAGGTCTTTCAGCGTGAAGGGGATGCCCGCAAGCGGTGGTGGATCAGCGGTGCCGTCGAAGAGTTTCTCTGCCGCCTTCGCCTGGGCCAGAGCTTGATCGTGGCTGACCGTGACGAAGGCATTCAGCGTGGCGTCCACCGCCTCGATACGCTCGAGCAGTCCCTCTGCCACCTCGACGGGAGACAATTGGCGCGCAGCATAGAGTCGGCGAAGATCCGCAGCCGATAGATCGCAGAATTCGTCAGCACCCATGGCGGTTTGCCACTCCTACGTGCGATCGAACGCGTTGTCTTTGGGCGTGAATCCGTACGGATTCACCGTGTCGAACATGGCTGACTTGTGACCGCCTCCAAGATTGTTGGACACGCCATAGGTGATCCAGAAATTCGGTGCCTCGTCATCACACTCGATGAACGCCTGCAGCAGACCGGCCAGATCGGGGTGACTGTACCACAGCCGACCGAACTTCTCAGAAGGTTCACCCGACCCGGTCACCGAACCGAGACGAACGACGAGGATCTTCTGCGATGCGCTCAACTTCGGCGCGTAGAATTGCCCGCTGATCTCCATCCATCGCTTGCTGACCCCGTAGAGACTGGTCGGTCTGGTACCAAACGGGTCCTGCCGGGTATCCGGATAGGGCGGGATCGGCTCATCGGGATCGAATCCGTCTCCCATGAAATCGTAGGAATGGACGGAACTGGTCATGTAGATGCGCGGCACATTCTCAGCGATGGCTGCCTGATAGACGCAGTCAACGAGCATGATGTTCAGCGGATCGAGACCGGCTTGCCAGTTCTCGTCGCGCGTGTTCCAGCCGTGATGTACCACGGCTTCCATGCCCCGACAGGCCGTCGTCAGCTGGTCCATCACACGCTCGCGATAGTCGTCCATCTGCTGTTTCCACGTCGTCGGCTTCTGCTGCAGAACCTCTTCCATCCGCGTGATGCTGATACCGGAGATGTCGTAGGTCTGTTCCAACTCCCGCTTCATCGCCTGTGCCACGGTACCTTTGAACCCCGTGAGCAACACCTTCTTCATCACAAACTACCCTCTGTTGTTTGCACACGGACTTCCGTGCGCACTGGTTTCAAATACTCAGTCGATCCATTCGACACTGTGGGGCGTCGTATTCCCACACTGAATGGACTGTGTCACACCTCCGCTGATCGATCCACAGGCTGTCGTCGTCGCCGTTCGCAGTGCTTCCTCACGACTCGTGCCCGACGCCGTTGCGCAGTTCGTCAACCCATTGAAGGTGACGCAGGCACGACAGGTGTGTGCACGCAGCTGCATCGACGAGTAGGTCAGCGCCGCGAGAATCGCGACGACGATAATGATGCCAAGCAGGACATCTTTACGCATGGCTCGATCCTGAATCACCCGCGGTCGACGAGAAGTCGGAAGTGGCAGAGAGGATGCGGTAGTTGTCGTCGTCGTCGCAGGCCTCGTAGAAGAGTCGGGAACGTCCGTCGGGCAGATCGATGATGCACGGCTCGGAAACCATGTCCCCGTCCCACTGTCCGCCGAGTTCGATCACCGTCACATCCGCCTTCTTCCATGCTAGCCCATCCTCTGATGTGGCAGAGAAGATACCGCCCCGCACCGTGTCGCTCCATCCCGAGTAGTACATCCGGTATGTGTCATCGGCGAGCCGGATGACCTCCGGTGCGTACACGGAGAACGTCTCTCGGTCCGTTTCCTGCACGATGCGCACACCCGGTTCCTCCTCGAAGTGCAGACCATCGCTCGAAAGGGCGCTGATGATGTGATTCCCGGGCTCAGGTCCTGAGAGAAGGGGAAAGGTGTACCGGTGGAAGTACATGCGATACCCATTTGATCCCGGCAGAGGCAGTACGCGTGGGGTCCCATAGGACCAGGTCCCATCACCGAATCGCACGCCGTCCTCCACGGTCCAGTCAAGACCATCGTCAGAGCGGGCACTGAGAACAACCGTTGGCTGGCCGGGCGAGCGGGCCTCGAAATACATCCGATATCCCCCCTCAGGAAGCGAAATCACATCTGGGCAGAGTGTGCGCAGCGAAGCGTGGGGCTCGAAGAGATCGACGCGAACCTCCGGATCCTTCGTCCACGTCTCGGCATCGCCGGCAGTGGCGCTCAGGATATAGCCAAGGGCGTGTGTATCTCGTCGGCCTGGTCCCAGACCGGTGTAATACATCCTGTACCCACCCGACGGCAGGTGAATGACATTCGGTGTCAGAATCCGCTCGGAGTCGAGGGGATGGTCCAGATCGATGGCGATCCAGGGATCCTTGGTGAAGGACACACCTGGATCTGTCTGTTGGAAGTGGACCTGTCTGGATGGATCACGGTGGCTCATGCTGGTCCTTCGCGGTGTTCGGCGAGGTCTTGTGCGACGAAGCTGAAAAGATCCGCCTGACGAAACTTAAACTCGAGCCGAATCTGTAAACCTGCTAGGGAGGATAGATCCTTCTCACGCCATCGGATCTTGTGACGAAGCGAATCACCGGTGAACGGGACACAATCATCGAAGGCAAAACCGTCGATGGTCGCTCGGTGCAGGTCGGTGACGCGGACCTGCACCGACCCCTTGGCGACGGCATTGATGGCCAGGTGGCCACCCGGCCAGGACAGGGGTCGTGTCAGCACATAACTGTCCAGAGTCCTCGCTCGCACAGAGACGAACCCCTCCTTACGCAGGATCGCCACACCGATGGATCCGAGTTGGTCGGGTGTGTCGTGCGGCGAGGGGTGACCGGAGTAGTAGATCCTCCACTCGTCTCCAGCTTCCACAACACGATCACTGGACAGGATCATCCCTCCGTCCCAACAGCCGTCATCTCCCAGGGGCAGAAGTCGCTCTTCGCGGGGTGCCCGCTTCCAGTCGTGACCGTCGCGACTGAACACGAGTTCTACGTCCATCGTCTGCGGATCTTCATAGAGATGATGGAGAAATCCCCACGACACACCTCCGTATCGAAAGCAGGGAAGCCCATAGAAACGGTGGCCATCTCCGGCGTCCGGCAGCAGCACGCTGGTGGGCATCTGATCCCAGGTCCTCCACCAGTCCGGCGCGCTCAGATGGGAGATCGCCCGCGTGTTCCCCCAGTGGTCTTCCGGGAATTTCCGCGGACTCCCAAAGATCAGCTTGTTGCGTACATAGGAGACGAGTTCATCCTGGCTCTCGTCATAACTCATCGTCTGATAGCAGTCGATCCGGTTTTTGATGACCTGCTGATCTTTGTGCCAGTGTACACCATCCTCGGAAGTTGCGATCCAACTGCCGAAGTCGCCGAAGTACATGGCATACCGATGCTGCTTCAGAAATCGCGCCGGCAGTGTCCCCGGGTTTGTCGATGCACCACCGGCGACGTGCACGTGCGCCGTATGCGCCTCGTTGTCCCCCGTCATCACGATGTTGGTCTGCGTCATGTCTCCCCAGCCATGCAGACCGAACTCTGGCTTCTCGAAGGCGAAGCCGTCCACCGATTCGGCGAGAGCCACGAAGTAGCGGCCCACGGGGTAGTGGGCGGGACCCGGGTCCGTCTTGTTCAGCGTGTAGTAGATGCGCGTTCGATCGACGTGCGGATCGTAGAGGGCCCCGGGATAAAGTAGCCCAAAGCCCTGTTCCCACGGCTTGTCCGCTACGATCACCGGTTCGATACGACGGTGCGGCGCGTGATACACATGCGGCACATTGGCGGAACTCATGTTGGCGTCGAAGCGATTCTCGATGAGATGGTCGTCGGCCAACATCTGCGGTTCTCCGAGACCTACCACACGCAGACTCGGTGGCTGCGCCCGACCTGATTCGGTCATGACCCGCTCTCGTGACGAATTGCGCGACGCCCCCCCATCACCGAGGCGTCACGCCTGCTCCAGAAAAGTCTCTGGCCACTTGGGCTCGTAGCCACTCTCGAAGAGCCAGTCGAAGTCCTCCGGGACGATGTGCTTTCGATCCGCACGCAACTTGGCGCGCAGTTGCGGAAAGAAGTCCATCACACCCTCGCGTTGATTGGCAGGCATACCACAAGGCACGCCATTGGGGATCCATGAGTTGCCCATGGCTTTGCGCGGCACCGTGTCTTCATTCTGCCAGGCAGAATGGAGGGCGCTGCTGCACAGAATCAGAAGCTGCCCACGCTTGGCCACGAAAGGTGTGGGCTCCTGCTCGATCCAGGGCGTGTCCTGTAAATCCGGCACGTGCTCAGGGTAGGCCGGTGCCTTCTCTGAAACCGGTGGCGGACGCAGACCGTGGACTCGCGGCAACATCCGCTTGTGCTCCGGTGTCAGCACATTCCCCCAATACTCCATGATGGGGCGGTGACTTCCGGGAAGGATACGCATGGCGCCCCGATTCACGGGAACGTCGTTGAGCCAGAACCACAATTCGGCGCGCATTCTGCGAGGTGTCGCGTCGAAGTCCTCGAGGGTTGCCTGGATGTCGGTGTGACAGCCCCCCGCCCATTGATCACGGATGGATCCATAAGGTGCTGCCGAAGGTGCCCGCGCGTGAGGGGCCAGGCCCCACCATAGATGCACACCATCGGCGCGCAGCACTTTCTTGGCCACCTCTTCGAAGAAAGGGTGCTGGATCACATCGACGTAGTCGGGGTCTGTGTAAGCTGCCTCCCCACTTGCCTGCAGCCGGTCCCATGCGTCTTCAGCCCGATCGAGTTCTTCGTCGGTGAAGGGTGTGTCGATGGTAACAGCCCCATCCGCCTCATACTGCGCCAGTTGTTCGTCGGTGAATGACATGCTTTCCCTTCCGCGCTTCTCAGTGGCGATGATCTCGACCGCATTATCGTGCCAGGAGCATCCTTCGGGCAAGGGAGAGCTGTGAAAAAGGAAGTGCTTGACCGTGTCCCTCGTCGGGGCCTAAATCCCTTTCACGTACTTGGGGGCCTCCCATTCACCAGAACCAGGAGTTCTCGATGAATCGTTTCATATCCTGTGTGCTTTGTGGTCTTCTGCTCAGCACGCTCTGTGCAGCCGAAGACGACGCACCACCGGTCGACCCCCAACATGTCTGGAATCTGACGGACCTGTATCCCGATGTCGACGCGTGGAGTGCTGCGCGCGAAGAAGTGATGGAGAAGGCAGAACAGATCGAGAGTCGTCGGGGCACTCTCGGTGACAGTGCCGATGCTCTGTACGAGACGTTGGCCCTGGTATCGAATACGATTCGCCAGGCGGGTCGGGTCCGGGTCTACAGCAGCCTGAATGGTGACGAGGATCTACGCAATTCAGAAACCCAGGAACGCCACCAGCTATCGCAGATCATGGTTGCCCGCTTCTCGGAGTCCACCGCCTGGATCGACCCGGAGATCCTGGGTGTGGGCAGCGAGAGGATCATGGGATTTGTCGAAGAGGATGAACGTCTTTCGATCTTCGCCCACGACCTGGATAACACCCTGCGCAATGAGGCCCATACGCTGGGCGACGAGGCGGAACAGACGCTATCCTACTTCTCCCAGCCCTTCGGTGCGCCGTCCCGTATCTATTCGATGGTCGCTAACTCCGACATCCCCTGGCCGACCGTGACTCTGTCGAATGGCGAAGAGCATCGTATTGACGCGCAGGCGTATAGCCGCTTTCGGGCCGGCGCCGACCGAGAAGATCGCAAAGCCGTATTCGACGCCTACTGGGGCAAGTGGGCCGAGTATCGCAGCAGCGTTGGCCTGGTTCTCAGTTCGCATCTGCAAACGCAGGTGGCGCTGGCCAAGGCTCGCCACTACGAAAACGTGCTCGAGCGAGAGTTGTTTCAGGACAATCTGCCACTCGCCGTCTATCGCACGCTGGTGACAGAGGTGAACAAGGCCCTGCCCACACTGCATCGTTACTTCAAACTTCGTCAGCGGATGCTGGGGTTGGATCAGATGCACTACTACGACATCTATCCGCCACTGGTCGCTCTCGACAAGAAGTTCGATATCGAAACCACCAAAGCGATCACCCTCGACGCCATGGAGGTGCTGGGTGACGATTGGGTGAAGATGCAGCGTGACAGCTTTGACGAGCGCTGGATGCACGTGTTTCCACAGCAGGGCAAACGTTCCGGTGCCTACATGTCAGGGTTCGCCTACGACGTGCATCCCTATCTGCTGCTGAACCACAACGACGATTATGAGTCACTGTCGACATTCGCGCACGAGTGGGGCCATGCGATTCACACGTTGTATGCGCGTCAATCACAACCCTTCGAAACGGCCAACTACGCCACCTTCATCGCTGAGATCCCTTCCACGTCTCTCGAACTGATCCTGCAGAACTACATGGTGAACCAGGCCGAGACGATCAATGAGAAGCTGTTCTATCTCGGTTTCGGACTCGAGCAGATGCGTGGCACCTTCTTCCGGCAGACCATGTTTGCCGAATTTGAGCTGGCTCTCTATGAAGCGGTCGAACGTGGTGAGGCACTTTCGGGTGATCGCATTACGCAGATGTATGGCGAGATCGTGCGACGATATCACGGTCATGATGAAGGTGTCGTGATCGTGGATGACCTCTACACCAATGAGTGGATGTTCGTCCCCCACTTCTACTTCAACATGTATGTCTTCCAGTATGCCACGTCCGTCACGGCCGGCACCGCCCTGTATGGCAAGATCCTCGAGGACCAGGAGGCAGGTTCAGCGAACTACAAGGACCTGTTGCGCGCCGGTGGCTCTGATTATCCGCACCTGTTGCTGAGTCGTGCGGGTGTCGATCTGACCCAGCCGGAACCCTACCAGGCGGTGGTGACACAGATGAATGCCATCATGGATCAGATGGAGCGTCTCCTCGAAGAGCGAGATCAGTAGTCCCTTCTTTCGGTCCGCACTCGATCCAGCGTCGAGTGCGGCTCAAGACGCGATCGTATGTCGACTCTCCTGAAACCCGCGACCGAGCGCTTCTGGCAGACCTATCTGGAGGAAGAGGCGCCAGACCCCGCCAAAGCCCGGAGTTGGCTCTACGAGGCCTTCAAGATCGGTACCACCGAGGAGGGCGCCGACGACGGCGCGCTGCTCATCTCGCGGGGGATCAAGACCACAACCAGTTCTCTGTTGTGGGAGTATGAAGCGGCCTACAAACCGCTGCCGAAGATTGGATCTCTCAGTATCGTGGAGAATGGACGGGATGAACCGGTCTGTGTCGTGAAGACGACACAGATTGAGACCAAGCCCTTCCGTGACGTAGATCTGAAATTCGCCTACGACTATGGCGAGTGGGACCGGACTCTCAAGACATGGCGGCAGGAATGCTGGCAGTTCTATTCCGCCCAATGTGTCGAACTGGGCCGTGAGGCCTCACATACCATGCCGCTGGTATGTGAACGCTTCCGTGTGATTTATCCCCGGTGATGGACGACAGCTACACCTCCCACTCCACCGGATCGATGTCCACAGCGGCACTGTTGCTGCGGATCGATTCGGTCCCTGCACAGCCGACGGCGACACTCATGCGCCCCGCCATGGGGGTCGCAAGGGGTTCGACCCCGTCGACCACCATATCGACGAAGTCCCGGGACACGAGGGGGTCTGCCCCACCGTGGCCACCAGAGGCGGGTTTCACGTCATACTTCTGGTCCGCCAGGTTCTTCCAGCGATTCGAGCGGTTTCTCAGTTTGACGATCACCTGACTGCCGTCGTCGAGGTTCTCCATTCGGCCCTCGGTGCCAATGAACGTGTAGTTGCGGCAGTAGTCAGGCGCATAGTGGCACTGCATGTATGTCGCTTTGATCCCGTTGTCGAGCTCCATCAGGATCGTGCTGTTGTCTTCCACGTCGATCTCCTCGCGGAAAGCACACATGTTCATGCGATTCGCCTTGGCGTCGCCACGGTCCTGGAATTCCACACACGTGTCCTTCTCATCACATTCGTTGCAGACCAGATCATTCGGTTTGTCGCCGCCGTAGTAGTCCAGGCTGCCGAATCCGACCACGCGTTTTCCGTAGTGACCCGTGATCCAGTGGATCATGTCGATGTCGTGGGACGCCTTCTGAAGCAGCAGTCCCGTCGAGTTGCGCGAAGCCCCGTGCCAGTCGTGGTAGTACCACTCACCACCGTGACCGACGAAGTGGCGTACCCACACGGCCTTGATCTCGCCGATGGTTCCGGCGTCAACGATATCCTTCATCACGCGGAAGATGTTCATGTAGCGCATGTTGAAGCCAATCATGAACTGTTTCCCGGACGCTTTCCAGGCGCGCAGCATGCGATCACACCCAGCGGTGGTGATGGCCATCGGCTTTTCGCTGAACACATGTTTGCCCGCTTCAAAGGCAGCACACACATACTCTTCGTGGGTGAAATCCGGGCTCATGACAGCCACAGCATCGACGTCGCTTCGATCGAGCATCTCTCTGTAGTCGAGGGTCGTGAAGGCGTCTGGGTTTACACTCTCGCGGAACGCTCCCAACGCCCCTTCGGCAATATCGACGCCCGCAGTGACCACGGAACGACCGGCGGGGTCGTGCCAGTTCTTGGCCAGGCCTCCTCTACCTGTCACGCCGATCGCACCGATTCTCAGTTGTGTCATCAGACGGTCTCGCTGTTTATGATGTTGGGTTGTGGTCGCATGGTAAGTAAGGGTACCCTCGTGTTTGTGTAACGGTCAGGGGAGACATCTTGTCAGAAAACTCAGCTCGGCTCGACAGACTTCTGCACCCAGAGGTGCTGGCCGCTTTCGATCGTGATGTATACGAACGGGATGGATACTGGGTCTGGGATGGCATCCTGACCGACGAAGGCCGTGCGAGGTGGTCTGAGAGTCTGCAGAGGGTGCAGTCCTTGAATGACGCCATCGTCGCCAACTCGGACTGGGGACGTGTCCAATTCGCTGCTCATGGACTCGCCGCTCCCGATGCGGACAAGATCGCGCCTGAAGCCCTGGCCGGATATCGCGGTGGTTCGGAGCAGATGCGCTTCCAGCCACCTGGACTACGTGACTTCATGTATCAGCATGGCTTGTTCGACCCGGCCCTCGTTACCGATGGATGCGAGTGGCAAGGGATGATGCCCGAGTACTTCCCCCTCGCCTACGATGAGTTCATCCTCGACGTCACTGCCAACCATCCGCAGATGATGGATCTGCTCGGAAAGGTCCTGGGGCCCGAGTTTCTCATTGACCATGTGCTTACCCTCAATCGACCCGGTGGATCCACTGGCCGGCGCTGGCATGGCCATCCCTACCGCCAGGGTCAGCACGAAACGGAAGATCCCGCCACAGGTGGTCAATCTCCGTCGACCCAGTTCCTGCAGCATCAGTGTGTGCGGACCCTCTGTTACCCAGAGGGCATGGGGAAAACCGATGGCGGCGGTGAGTTGGCCGTCGTACCCGGTGCCCACCTCTACCGCACACCCTACATGTGGGACAAACGCCGAACCGACTACGATGAGGATTTTGCGGCGGGCTGGATGCGGGACAAGGACCATCCTGCGACCGCAGAACCGTTGCAGATCGAAACCCTCGACCTATCGCCGGGTAGCATGGTTTCCTTCGTCCACCACATGCCCCATCACGTAGGCCATCGAGACGAAGGGGCGCCCACTCGATGGGGTTTGCTGATGGCCTATCGAACGCGAGACCCTGAGCAAGCCCCCTCGAAATGGAACGAGGGTACTCCCGCCCACTGGGCTGACCGCACCGATGCACATGGTCTGATGACGCAACAAATGCGCAGGATCTTTGAGGGCGATCAGCCGCTGACGTCGGCTTGACAGCGGGTTCAGCTCGTCGGTGTGAATCGGCACACCCCATCGAAGGAAACGCGCAGGCGCGGATTGTCCTCATAGGGCCATGGGTCAAAGGACCGAGGGATGTAGTGCCCCGCCCAGCTGTGCCGGAAGGCATCGTGGTCGAGAATGGGTCCTCCACGATGAATGAGGCGTCCGTCGAAGAATACCACATCTCCCTTCGTCGCTTCGATAGCGACTTCGGGCAGCTGATTGCGTTCGAAGAGTTCATCGAAGGCGTCGTCGTGACTCCAACCTTGCCACGGTCCCGGGTCACCATCGGGATCAGGCCGAAAGTGACTTTTCTCCAGAACAGGTCGCTTTTGCGAACCGACCTGGATTCGAAGGCTGCCATTCCATTCGCCCACATCCTGCAGAGCGACCCAGGCAGACACACAACCGGGCAGATGGTAGGCGTCCTGATGGCGACGTTGCTCTGACCCCTTGTAGAAATACATACTCTGAACACCATCCGGCTCTTCACCGAGCAGTGTGCTCAGCGGCTTTCGTAGACGTGGATCAATCATCCAGGACAGACCCATCGGATGGTGACAGTTGCGGGTGATCAGTCGACTCCAGTCGTCGGCAGCTCGCGGTGCGTAGCCCTCCACGGTGGTGCGGCCAGCTTGGAGATCCATCATGTATTCGACAAATCGATCACACTCCTGTTGTGCGAATCCGTCTTTGACGATGGTGAAACCGTCGCGGTCGTATTCGGCCAGTTGATACTCAGTGAGTGCCAGTGCCATCGATGTGTGTGCTTTCGGGGCTCAAATCTTGAGGTGCAGAAGAATCTTGGAGTGCATCAATAAATGAACGCCTGGGAACTGTTGGGAGAAACCCGCACCCCTGATGGCAGCGACATGAGTCTCACCGCCCGTGCCGGTGAATTCGTGATTCGCGTCAGTGGCAAGACCCTGATGTCGAGCCGTCAGCACGGATCGGAAGAGGTTCTGGCCGAAGCCGCCTGCAAAGGACTGCGAACCTCACCCGAGGCACGAGTGCTCGTCGGCGGTCTGGGCATGGGGTTTACGGTTCGCGCCACGCTGGACTTGTTGGCACCTGGTGCGACCGTCACCGTGGCGGAACTGGTGCCGGCCGTGGTCGATTGGAATCGCGGCCCCCTGGGACCACTCGCCGATCACCCTTTGGCCGATGACCGCACGAAGGTCCGCGTCGAGGATGTGTCCATCACCCTGCGCGAACATGTGAATCACTTCAATGCGATTCTCCTGGATGTCGATAATGGTCCGACGGCCTTTACGACGGATGCGAACAACGCGCTCTACGAGAATGACGGCGTAGCCGCAGCGCACGCAGCTCTCAAGCATGACGGTACTCTTGCGGTCTGGTCCGCGTGGGATGATCGCAAGTTTGAGCACCGGCTTCGTTTCCATGGATTCGATCTCGAGGTGGTGACGGCACGATCACGCAGCAAGAAAGGAGGAGCCCACCACGTTATTTTTGTGGGCCGGAAGTCGCCCACCTCAGGGAGGTGAGATCGATGCACGTTACATCTGATTTTCCCGTGCGGCTCGAAGTCGCCATTTTGCCCGCGCAAACGAAATCTCTACCACTTTGATGTGTCTCCGACGACAGATTTAACAACCGGATGACCAAGGACGAGGACTACGGATTCGATGTTTCGGGCTACATCCACTTGTCGAAGGCGTTGACGAATGTCGAAGTGGATGCGTGCAATGCCGCTATCGATACAGAGCCCTCTGACGGCGGCGAGGCGGGGGCCCTTGCGGCGCTCGCCGAACACCCGGTTCTGGCGCAATACGTCGAGGCTCTATGTGGATCAGGGTTTGTCCTCGATCAGCCGCCGCAACTGGTGACGCAGCAGGACGACGCCCTATCCTTCACACCCCTTTCCCCCGAGGAGTGCCGGCGTCTGAAATGCGACGCAGGGTGACGCACGACTTTGCAAGGGTGTGCGCGTCTTCGTCGCCCTGGCCCCATCGACCGAGGCGGGTCCGGTTTTTGTCCCGGCGAGTCACAATCGTACGACGGAGCCGCCTGCCGATTTCTGCTCTGGCGAAAATGAGATGGGCATGACCGAGCAGTCCGCCTGTGAGGCGGGTGACGTGCTGATCTGTGCGTCTACCTTGCTCTATGGCATGCGCGGTCGACCAGAGCGTCTCGTGGAAATTCAGTTCGTCTCCGCTGCGGCAGCCCCCACCGGCGGCTACCCAGAGATCGAAGCGCCCGAGTGGGCCCAGGGCCTCACGCCCGAACAGATGGCCGTCGTCGGAATCCGCACCACCGGTCGTGGTGGCGTCGTGATATCCGATGGCGAAAGGACGCGCGTCGCCGATGTCGAGGAGGCACCGGTTTCCGTAAACCTGAGTCTCGATCCGGATAGTCAACCCGAACCGGATGAATTGTGGTTCTGGGATGTCCGGGGATATCTCGTATTGCGGGGCGTCATGGACGCTGAGTGGCTCGCTGCTGCGAATGACGCTGTCGATGCCGCCCTCGGGATGCAGGATGATCTGCCAGAGGCGCATCTCACTCGCATTGAGGAGGTCCCCGAGCAGGCTTTGCGCGAGAACGACTGGGTCTGGCCCGAGGACACCTCAACGAGACTGATGGGGACCATCAATCGTCCTCGGCTCGGTGGTTTGTATCAGCTACCGTCACCCCACGGTGATGCCTTCCGCCGCATGATCGGGCACCCGGCCATCGTGAAACGCCTGAACTGGATGCTCGGCTACGGGTTCCGAGAAAGCACCGAACCCATGTGTTGTGTCTATCCCGCCGGAACGACAGGTGGTTCGCTGCACGGACAGAATCCGGCGAAACACGAGCACTTCAACGGGCGCCAGCTTGTGGAACAGGTCAATGTAGCCTGGGCTTTGCAGGACGAATCGCCGGGATTCGGCGAAGACAGCGGTGGCTTCATCTGCGTCCCCGGAAGCCACAAAGCGAAGTATCCGATATCCCGAGGCCTGACGACAAGCATCGATCTGCCTCAGGTGTACAAACCAGCTATGAAGGCGGGTGATGTGTTGTTCTTCGGTGGCGTCGCCCACGGAACCACAGCCTGGCGCAGTTCGTGGCACCGCCGCACAACGATTCAGTTCATGGGTTCGCGCAACGTGGCACTGCCGCCCGGCAAGACGTCGGCGGGATGGCGATTGACGTCCGATCCGAACCACCCATCCAAACTCAAAGCGAGCAAGAGCTGAGGGATTCGAGGCCCTACTCCTCGAAGAGTTCGACCCCTTCCAGAAAGATCTCCTGCACCTCCAGATCGTCGAAGGTGTGCAGCCAGTCGTCGTAACCCACGACGTCTGGTTGGACCTCGACCAGAATTCGGTGAAGCATGGCCAGACGCTGCACCGACAGGGTCACCGTCGATATCTGCCCGCCCTTTACGGTGGCCAGAGCCGTCTCAGACTTTCCCCTCCATGCGATCTCGACCCAGTGCTCCCCCGGTGGTAGTTGATTGAGGATCACGCCCTGCAAATCGTCTCGGAACAGTTCCACGTCGTGGCCGCCCACTCTGATGCGCACACTGCCCGGGCCAAAACTGGCTCCAAGGGGGGCGCAGACGACAGCCACAGCGCCGTCCAGATCGTCGTACAGAGACTCGTCGAATCCGGCGTCCGGGTCGGCGCGCGAAGACGTGTCGTCGATGGCCGCCGAGGGACGGTCGAGGGGTCGCTTCTGTACCCACGCAGGCAGGGCCCGTCGAACGGCAGTGCCCTCCTCACGGGTCAGGGCGTAGACGATGAGATTGACGCCAGCCGCCAGTTTGGGCCCGGACTGTAGATCCAGGGCCGTGTTCTCATTCAGTGCCATCGACCCGACCCAGGCGTCGTGCAGTCGAATATCGCTGAGGATGGCGACGAGTCGTCCCTCCAGTTCGACCCCCCACAGACCGGCAGGAGGCTGAGCCGGCTCGGCGATCTCCTCCAGATCCGGGTTCACATTCGGTGCCGCTTCCACGACCTCATCGGGAGCACGAATGGGATAGTCCCACGTGGTGGGTCGGCTTTCGAGCATGAAATAGATGCCCTTGTCCTCACTCGGAAATCCCGAGTCGAAATCAAAGAAAGCGTGGTAGACAGGGTGGGTGGGCGGCAGAGGACGCATGCCGCCATCGGCACCGACGACCTCCTGCATGAGCTGGGCCGCAGACTGGAGGAATCGGTTGCTGCCCTCGATGAACAACAGCCCGCCGCCCTGCACATACTGGCGCAGCATCTCTTTTTCTCGCTCACCTACCTGTAGCAGCGGCCAATCCCCCGATAGTCTCAGGCCGCCACCGCCGAACAGAAAGTGGATCGGATCTCTCAGCAGTTCGGGATTCAGGAAGTAGTCATGTTTCCGTCCGTCCACCTGGACCAGGAACTGCGTATGATCGCGCATGTGACGCGCAAGTGCCTCGAGGCCGCGAGTTCCGCCACCAGCACCTCTGAGGCGCACCCGGCGCAGCGTCACGAAACCGGTCACGTCCCTGCGGTTGGTCGGATCGATGAGCACCACGGCCGGGAGGTTTCCGGCTGCGGCCAGATCTTGGACGCGTAACAGGTCGAGAGATTCACCCCGCAGGCTGTCGCGCAGCGCTTCTGTGGAGGCCATGGCGCGTTCTGCCTGGCGCTCGGAAACTTCAGGAGAGAAGGTGTCGGCTTTGGCCGCAATGGCGAAGGGTCGCAGGACACGCGCCAATTCGGGCGGCGAGAGCAGCGGGATATCCTGATCAGGCGCGACCAGATCCGGTCTTTCCTGAACACGGGCCTCCTGGCGATGATACTCCATCTGCCGCATGGGCACGTTTCGAGGCTTGGTGTTGGCCAGGCGTTTCGGCTCGAAACGTGGAACCTGGCGTAGTCGAGCGCGGAACTTCTCGATCTGGTCCTGCTGCGTCCGCCAAGATTGGACCTGGGTGATCAGAACCACGTGCAGAAGTAGCGACAGGGCGATTGCGGGACATGCACGTATGTGATTGCGCCACAACGATTTCTNAGTATCCAGCGAGAATCCTGACGCGACTTGAGTGAAGCNCTGTTGGGGCGATCGTGTCTAACGGGGCGTCTGTGCCCATGTATTGGATGCACANGACCGACAAACGTTCAGTCTTCGTGGATCTGAAGCCCTTGGTCGCTTTGCGGCCCTTGGGGCCTATCCTTACTATATACAGCCTCTTTCGACGACTTCGCTAAGCGCGCAGCAGTGGTCTGTAGCACACATGGCTGACGCGCAACGACTGCCATCGGCGGCGGTCAGGCGCCCCCTCCAAACGGTTGCCACTGCGTCCCCCCAAACGACATTGAGAGCCAAATGAGCGAGACTGTGGTGGACAAATCCCACTCCTTCTCCGTCAACGGAGAGGCCGAAGTTGAACTGCGGGAATGGCTCGACTCCCTCGACTTTGTCCTCGAGAACCGTGACAGCGCCCAGGTCGAAGACCTGCTCCGCCAGCTGGTAACCCGTGCGGCGCGGGCCGGGGTGACCCTGCCCTTTACCGCCCAGACACCGTATATCAACACAATCCCGCGTGACCGCCAGGCCCCATTTCCTGGCAGCCGAGAGATCGAACGGCGCATCAAGAGCCTCATTCGCTGGAATGCGATGGCCATGGTGGTGCGTGCGAACAAGGATGAGGCCAGTCCCGGTGGACACATTTCGAGTTTCGCCTCCTCAGCGACGCTCTACGAAATTGGCTTCAATCACTTCTTCCGTGCCCCCACGGACGAGTCTTGCGGGGATCAGGTCTTTTTCCAGGGCCATGCGGCACCAGGTATCTATTCGCGGGCATTTCTCGAGGGCCGTCTGACCGAAGAGCACCTGGTCAACTTCCGTCGTGAGACACGCGAAGGCGGCGGTCTGTCGTCGTATCCTCATCCGTGGCTCATGCCCGAATTCTGGCAGTTCCCAACCGTGTCGATGGGCCTGGGACCGATCTGCTCCATCTACCAGGCACGATTCAACCAATACCTCGAGGACCGCGGCCTCAAGCCTCGAAATGGTTCGCGAGTCTTCGGATTCTTTGGTGATGGCGAGATGGATGAGCCTGAATCCCTCGGCGCCCTCACCCTCGCCTCTCGAGAACAACTCGGTAACCTCACCTGGATCGTCAACTGTAATCTGCAGCGACTTGACGGTCCCGTGCGTGGCAATCAGAAGGTCATCCAGGAGCTGGAGGGTGCCTTCCGGGGAGCCGGTTGGAATGTGATCAAGGTTCTATGGGGTGACGATTGGGATGCTCTGCTCGAGGCGGATGTGGATGGCCTGCTGGCCAAACGCATGGGGGAAGTCGTCGACGGCGAGATGCAGAAGTACTCCGTTTCTGACGGAGCCTACATCCGCGAGCATTTCTTCGGCACCGACCCTCGCCTGTTGAAGATGGTGGAGCACTATTCCGACGAGCAATTGCAGAAGATGCGTCGCGGAGGACACGACCCGGAGAAGGTCTACGCCGCCTACCACGCGGCAGTCAATCACACAGAGGGCCCGTCTGTCATTCTTGCCCACACCGTGAAAGGATATGGCCTGGGTGAGGCCGGAGAAGGCAAGAACATTACGCATCAGCAGAAGAAACTGAACGAAGAGGAGTTGCGGCACTTCCGCACTCGCTTCGGCATTCCCATCGACGATGTCGATGTGGCACAGGCGCCGTTCTATCGCCCGCCAGAAGACAGCGAAGAGATGACCTATCTCAAGGCTCGTCGTGAGGCGCTCGGTGGCTCCCTTCCGCAACGCTCCGTGCGCGCCGAAGCGATGGCGGCGCCAGACGCGGGTCTTTTTGAGGAATTCCGCGAGGGCACGGGCGATCGTGAAATGGCCACGACCATGGCCTTCGGCCGGGTCCTGACGAAGCTGATGCGCGACAAGGAGATCGGTAAGCTGATCGTGCCGATCATTCCCGATGAAGCACGAACCTTCGGCCTCGATTCTCTGTTCCGACCTTTCGGGATCTACTCTCATGCCGGGCAGCTGTACGAACCGGTGGATCGCGATACGCTTTCCTACTACAAGGAGGCGACGGACGGCCAGATCCTGGAAGAAGGCATCACCGAAGCCGGATCAATGTCTTCCTTCGTTGCCGCCGGAACAGCTTATGCTACTCACGGCGTCAACACGATCCCGTTTTTCGTCTACTACTCCATGTTCGGCCTGCAGCGCGTGGGCGATCTGATCTGGCTGGCCGGAGACATTCGCGCCAAGGGGTTCATGGTTGGCGGCACAGCTGGGCGCACGACGTTGGCTGGCGAAGGCCTGCAGCACAACGATGGCAACAGCCATCTGCAGGCATATCTGGTCCCGAATCTCGTGGCCTACGATCCCGCCTTCGCCTACGAAATCGAGATCATCGTTCAAGACGGGATTCGCCGCATGTATGTGGAACAGGAGGATGTGTTCTACTACCTGACGGTGGAGAACGAGACCTATCCCATGCCGGCCATGCCTGAGGGCGTGGAGGAAGGGGTTCTGAAAGGACTGTATCGCTTCCAGGCCTCGTCGAAGAAGCGGTCCAAACTGCGTGCTCAGCTGCTCGGGTCCGGCGCAATCATGCGCAGTGCCCTGGAGGCTCAACAGATCCTCGAAGACGACTTCAACGTAGCCACCGATGTGTGGAGCATTACGAGCTTCAAGAATCTGCACAATGACGGTCTCGATGCAGACCGCTGGAATCGTCTGCACCCGGGTCAGCCGAAACGCGTCCCCTACGTGACCGAGTGTCTGAAAGATGAGAAGGGGGTCTTCGTCGTCGCATCCGACTACGTGAAGGCCATGCCGGAGTCGATCGCCCGCTGGTTCCCGAAAACGCCCGTCACCCTCGGCACGGATGGATTCGGTCGCAGTGAAGGGCGGGCTGAGTTGCGTCGCTTCTTCGAGGTGGATGCTGCCTCGATCGTGATCGGCACCCTCAGCGCTCTGGCTGATGAAGGACAGATCGAACCCCAGGTCGTGGCCGATGCCATCACACGCTTCGGCATCGACCCCGACACCGCCAACCCTGTTACCCGGTAAGAGAATCTGTGGCTGAGTTCAAGCTGCCCGATCTGGGCGAGAACATCGAAACGGGCGAGGTGATCAGTGTCCTCGTAGCAGTCGGCGACAGCCTTTCCGAGGATCAGCCCGTCGTCGAACTGGAGACGGACAAGGCTGTGATCGAGGTACCCTCCTCGGTGAGCGGTACTATCGCCGCCATCCACATATCGCAAGGTGACACGATCGCTGTAGGACAGGCGATTCTCGTCGTCGACGGCGAGGCCGCGGCGGCTCCTTCTGAGCCGGCGACCGCAGCTGAAGCACCTGCCGCCGCCGCACCCGCACCGGCTGCTGATCCGGCACCTGCCCCTGCAATTGAGGCACCTGCCGCCCCATCGTCGCAGGAGGTCGTCCTGCCCGAACTTGGAGAAGGCGTCGACAGCGGCGACGTGGTGGGCATCATGGTTGGTGTCGGCGATGACGTCGTGGAGGAACAAGGCCTGCTTGAGCTGGAAATCGACAAGGGTGTCGTCGAGTTGCCATCGCCGGCGGCCGGAAAGATCAGCGCTCTGCACATCAAGGAGGGCGATCGAGCGACGGTTGGTCAGTTGATTGCCACCCTAGAGGTCTCTGGCGCAGCCCCCGCTCCGGCCGCGACAGCGCCATCCCAGACGCCAGCACCCACGCCTGTAGTTGAACCGACGGTCTCCGAGGCACCCGCTCAAGCGCCTGCCCAGAGCGCCGCCGCCCCAGCGGTTGCGCCCGATCAGCCAGCGCGTCAGCTGGTTCCCGCGGCGCCCTCGGTTCGCCGGTTGGCCCGCGAAATCGGCGTCGATGTGGGCGTCGTAAAAGGCACCGGTCCCGGCGGCCGAATCTCGGAAGCCGACGTGAAGGCACATTCCAAACAGTTGCACGAAACACGCGCTGCCAGTGGCCCCGTCGCGGCCAGCGCCGTGGCCCTGCCTGACTTCAGCAAGTGGGGGCAGATCGAGGCGGAACCGTTCAGCAATGTCCGCCGCATCACCGCCCAGCGCATGGTTCAGGCCTGGACGAGCATCCCACACGTGACCCAATTCGATCAGGCAGATGTCACGGAACTGGAAACGTTCCGCAAGAGCCACGGCAAGGCCGTAGAGAAAGCTGGCGGCAAGCTGACGCCGACGGCTCTGATCTTGAAGGTCGTCGGCGCGGCGCTGACGAAGTTCCCTCAGTTCTGCGCCAGCATCGACATGGCCACCGAGCAGGTGATCTACAAGAAGTACCGCCATATCGGCATCGCCGTGGATACCAAGCGCGGGTTGCTCGTACCGGTCATTCGAGACGTGGATCAGAAGACGGTCACCGAGCTGTCCGTCGAGTTGTCCGAGATGGCGGAAAAAACCCGCACGGGGCGCGTCGCCATCGACGATATGCAGGGGGGCTGTTTCACGATCAGCAATATCGGCGGGATCGGCGGCACGGCGTTCACACCCATCGTCAATGCACCAGAGGTGGCGATCCTCGGTGTGGCCCGCAGCAAAACTGAACCGGTGCATATAGACGGTCAGTTCCAACCGAGGCTCATTATGCCCCTGTCGCTGTCCTACGATCACCGACTCATCGATGGGGCCGACGGGGCGCGTTTCCTCCGCTTCATCTGTGAGTGCCTCGAGAATCCCTTCTTCCTCGCCTTTGAGGGCTGAGCAACGATGGCTGAACAGACGCAGCTGGCTGTCGTGGGTGGTGGTCCGGGCGGGTATGTCTCTGCCTTCCGCGCCGCCGATCTGGGCATCGATGTAACCCTCATCGATCTCGACGAGAATCCCGGTGGCGTATGTCTCTACCGAGGGTGCATCCCGTCCAAGGCGCTGCTGCACGTAGCCAAATTGCTGAATGAGACCAGGGAGGCCACCGAATGGGGTGTCACCTTCGGCGAACCCCAGATCGATCTGGATAAGCTGAGAGATTTCAAAGACCGCGTCGTGGCTCGCATGACCGGTGGTCTGGGCCAGCTGTCCAAAGCCCGCAAGGTGAACTACATCCGTGGTCGCGCTCGCTTCACCTCAGCCCAATCGCTGTCGATCGACGTGCACGATGGTGGAACGCAGGATCTGACCTTCGAGCATGCCGTGTTGGCCACAGGCTCACGGCCCATCATGTTGCCGGCCTTCGACATAAGTTCCGATCGGATCATGGATTCCACGGGTGCCCTCGAATTGGCCGATGTGCCTGGTAGACTGCTCGTGGTGGGCGGCGGCATTATCGGTCTCGAGTTGGGCCAGGTCTACGCCGCGCTGGGCTCGAGCGTGTCTGTCGTGGAGATGACGGACGGACTTGTACCACCTGGCGATCGCGATCTGGTGCGGATCCTGCAGAAGCGGCTGGACAGCCAGTTCGAGGCGATCCACCTGGAGACGAAGGTGACCGCCGTCGCCGAGGATGGAGATGGCCTTAAGGTGACGATGGAACCGGTGAACGGCGGCGATCTCATCGAAGAGAGATATGACCGGGTTCTACTGTCCATCGGTCGCCGTCCAAATTCGGAAGACCTCGGCCTCGAAAACACGAAGGTTCAACTCGATGAGCGTGGTTTCGTGCAAGCCGACGTGCAGCGACGTACAGCCGAACCGACGATCTTCGCCATTGGCGATGTGATTGGCTCGGCGCTGGCCCATACCGCCTCCCATGAAGGCATCGTCGCCGCCGAAGTCATCAGCGGGAAACGCGCCGCCTTCGAGCCAAATGCGATCCCTTCCGTCGTGTACACCGATCCCGAGTTGGCCTGGTGCGGTCTCACCGAGGCCGAGGCCAAGCAGCAAGGCCGCAAAGTGCAGGTCGCTCGTTTCCCCTGGGCGGCGTCGGGGCGGGCAACCACCCTCGATCGCAATGACGGTGTGACGAAACTCATCGTCGATCCCGAGACCGAACGCGTCCTCGGCGTGGGTATTGTGGGGCCCGGCGCCGGCGAATTGATCGCCGAAGGAGTGCTGGCCGTCGAAATGGCCGCTCTCGTATCGGATGTGGCCCTTTCCATACATCCCCATCCGACCCTCTCGGAAACGGTAATGGAGGCGGCTGAAGCCTTCCACGGACTCAGCCCGCATATCAACGCGCCGAAACGCAAATAGATCGTTTTTTCCGTTGGCGAGCCCTTCCCGGGGCGAGGACGAATATCCCACTATTGTCCTATCTTGCTGATTTTACTCCTTTTATAGAGAATGACCCAGTTTGCACGTCGGGCGGTACGTCCTTTGCGATAGGGGGCTTGGACTTGATCTGCCACAACTGGATGTGGCTCCACCCTCTTCCGTAGCTTGCCCCAATGCAGCTGAATCCAGCACATCACCTCGATCACCGTCTGCAGGAGATCGACCAGCAAATCAACACTGCCCTGCGTGACATCCGGCGCAATATGCAGGAGTTGGAGAAGGCATCGACGAACGGTCGCACCAGCGGCTCGTCGCCCAGGAAGGATTTCTCCGCTGTCCTGGCCCAGACCCTCGAGTCAGAGGCTCTGGAGTCTGAGACACTCGAGTCGGAGACAGACCCCGGAGTCTGAACGGGGCGGAAAATCCGCAGTGGCTGCTGTGCATCCGTGTCAGTATCTTAGGCCGTCGCGAGTTCGAGACATTGCCCCCTCACGTGTGCCTGAACCGCCGTCCCCCGGCGTGAGGTCCCTCCCTCGTGACACCCTTCTGACACCTGATATCCCTTTTGCCAGGCTAATCCGTGCGACGCCAGGCTCGTTTCGCCATCGCCACAACCGCCGTATGTGCCGTTGTGCTGTTGCCCTTTATCGTGCGAATTGCCCTGCACGAGCCGCGCACCACTGTGCGCGAGCGGCCGACAACGGATGTGGCCGAACTCATGCGGCGACAGCAGTTTCGGCAGGCGTATGCACAGTTGCGTGAGGCGAAGCCGGACTCCTTACGCCCCTGGCGTTTGGCCCTGCGCCTGGCGATCTGCGAGCGTGCCATGGGTCAGCATGCCGTCGCAGCGGGCCGACTGGCAGCGATCGATTCGTTGCCCACTCACCTGTTGCAGTATCGCGATCTGTGGTTGAGTCGCAGTCGTGAACAACTGGGCGATACGACCTCCGCCGTCATCGGTTATCGAGCGTTGCTGGCCGAAGGCCACAGGGCCGTCGCCGACTCTGCCCGTCACTATCTTGCGCGACTCTACACCAAGACGCACCAGCATGCCGAAGCGCTGGAGATGTTCAGACAGCAATTGCGTGCGGCGCCCACTTTCAAGGGAGATCTCCTCTATCGGATTTCTCTTTCGCAGGCCGCTCTCGGCGACGAAGAAGGTTCTCGAAAAACGCAGCTGAAGTTGATGGCCGACCACCCATCCCATCGGCTGGCCCGAGATGTGGCGGATCGCCTCAGGACCCGAACGCCACGAGAGCAATATGTCCGCGCCGTTGTCCGCTACAATCACGGCGACGATCGACGGACCATTGACGGACTGCGGCGTCTCTTGCGCCGCGATGATGTTCCCCGAAAACTCGCCTCCGACGCCCAGTACCTGCTGGGACGCTCGTATTCACGCTCCGGTCAGCGTAGTCGGTCTCGTCGGACGTTTGAACGGCTTCACGAACAACACGGTCGACCGTCGGCTCTGTATCGGTTGGCCGGACTTGAGGTCACCGGCGACGCCGATCTCGATGCGGTGCAGACTTATCGTCGATTCGCCCGCCTCTACCCGAATCACGGTCTGGCAGATGACGCGTTGTGGCAGGCAGCCAAAGCTGCCGAACGACACGATGAATTCGCCCTTGCCGGTGAAGTCTACAAGCAACTCTACCGCACCTATCCGGCCAGTGGCTTCAGCGAGGAGGCCCGTTGGAGTGTCGCCTTCACCCACTACTGCCGTGGCGAGAATGAACGTGCCCTGACGCTGTTCGTCGAGACGGCACGTGCCGCGCGTCAACCTCACATTGTGGACCAGAGCTATTTCTGGGCGGGCAAGACGGCACGACGTCTTGGAATGAAGGATGAAGCGACGCAGCACTTCTCACGTGCCGCCGCCGGATTCCCACGCTCTTACTACGCCTCCCGCGCGGTGAGTATGGGCTTTGGCAGCGGGCAGTTGCCCAGACCCCCTGCAGCGTTGCGAGCGGCAGCGTCGGTTCCCGAGCGAGCAGAACACCTGCGAGGTGCAGATCACGTCTTGCGAGCGTATGCATTGATGGACCTGGGACTGGCTGACGCGGCAGAAGGTGAGTTGCGGCATGCCGAACGACTCCATCGGCGAGACACCCAGGCCCTGCGATTGATTCACGAGGGGTACGAAGAGCTGCGCCTGCACGATCGAGCCTTGCGTCTGGCGACGCAGTTGGTCTCCTCCAACGATCCGGCCCAGATGGTGACCCTCTACCCCAGCTACTACTGGGAACAGATCGCAGAAGCGGCGCGTGAAGCGCACGTCGATCCCTACCTGATCCTATCGGTGATCCGGCAGGAGAGCTTCTTCAACTCCGATGCCGTATCCCGCGTGGGTGCTGTGGGCTTGATGCAGATCATGCCGCAGACGGGCCGCAAACTTGCCCGCTCTCTCGGCGTGCAACCCTTCGACCGCAAACTCCTGTTCGATCCGAACGTCTCGATCCGCCTGGGCACTCGATTCCTGGGTGACCAGGTGCGGTCCTTTGAGCGGGGTCCGGCTCAGAATCTGGGTACTGCCCTCGGATTGGCCGCCTACAATGCGGGGCCACGGATCACGCGCAGTTGGCTTGAACGTTTCCCGTACGAAGACCCGGACGCTTTCGTCGAGCGCATTCCGTATAAGGAAACGCGCCTGTATGTGAAGAAGGTGCTCAAGAACCTCGCCATCTATCGCACGCTGAATGGCCGTTCGCGCACCTAGGCGGGCTTGTGGAGAATCCTCCGGTCCCTATCGTTTGTTTCTATGTCACTGGAAACGCCACCCCCCGTCGAGCCTGAGAACCGGGGACGCCGTCTGGAGGATGTCTTCATTCTCCTGTGCGTCATCACCCTGTGGCCAGTCATCCTGGGCTGGGACCACCCACTTTACGAAGTCCTGCTGTACGGGGCGCTCATCGGCCTAGTCGCCATCTTCGTGCGGCGGATCCGGCGATTTCAGGATGCACGTCGTGAGATCGAAGACAAGATGAACTGACGGCTCAACGTTGGCTTGAGTCGTCGCTCACCTTGGCGGCAAATCGTTCGATCACCATCACGACACCAAAGGCGATCACCACCAGTCCGATCGTCAACCACGTTTCGGAATCATAGTTGTCCGGCATTACGCACAGGTAGTGGTCCAGATCGCCCTCGATGGGCAACCGAAAGGGCCAGACCTTGCGAAGCGACCCCGCCATCAGACCTGTGAGGAAAGCCATGGTCGGCGTGTGATGTCGTGCCAGAAGGCGCTTGAGGACGCGTGAGAAACAGAGGATACCGGCGAGGAAGCCGATCCCGAAGAATCCGATCACGGTCAGTTCGCGCTCGTGGATGGCGGTCAGGACCTGTGTGTACTTGCCCATGAGCACAAGCAGGAACGAACCTGAGATCCCCGGCAGAATCATGGCGATGCTGGCGATGATACCGGCGCCGACGAACTTGTAGAACTGGGTCCCCGTCTCTACGGGCACCAGGATGGTTACGCCATATCCGATGCCAGCCCCGACGGCAGCCAGGACGGCCGTCGCCAGAGACCACCCATCGATGTGGCGGGCGACGACGAGAACACTGGCGAGAATGAGACCGGTGAGGGCCCCCCACACAGGCTCGGGGTGATGCTCGAGCAGGTAGGTGATCCCCTTTGCCAGAGACAACACGGCGGCGAAGATGCCCGCCAGCAATGGCACGAGGAAGGAGGCATTGAGCTGCTGAAGAACGGCGGCAAAGCGGCCCCGTACCGTGTCACCGATAATGCGCGGATGGACACCGGCGATAGTGGCCACCAGTTCGTCGTAGATCCCGGTGATCAGGGCCATGGTTCCCCCTGACACGCCGGGAATCACATCGGCCGTCCCCATGCCGATGCCGCGGACGAACAGACCCAGTGCCCGCTGGCGGGCACGCTGCCACTGGGCGGCGATCGAAAGGGGCGGGGCCTGCGTCATCGGGAGTCTGCTCCGGGCGTCGGGTCGGGGGTATCAAGCTGAATCATTTCGGACCAGCCTGATCGGGTTCGAGGGGCCGCCCATCGGCGGCGAGTCGTTCCAAGATACGTCGATCGGCACGAGGCATGGCGTAGTCATCGAGTTGCTCCACCGTCACCCACTCCCATGCGTCGACACCGATCGTCTGCGGCTCTCCGGCGCGCCAGTGCGCTTGCAGGGCATGAAGGGTGATCGACAGATGGGTGTATTCGTGGTCGACACTCGCCAGCGGCTCGCCCACGTCGATTTCGATGGCAAGTTCCTCGCGAATCTCTCGTGCGAGGCAGGCAGCGAGGGTTTCACCTTCTTCGATCTTGCCACCGGGGAACTCCCAGAGACCAGCCAACATGCCACCCGGTGGACGGCGGGCCAGCAGCAACCGATTCTCTTTCCAGATAACCCCGGCCGTGACTTCCACATGAGGCCGCTCCCGTCGTGGTGGCTTGAGGGGTAGAGTTGTGGGATCGTCGAGCTCCGCCTGTGCCCTGCACCAGCTGCGCACGGGACACGCCTGACAGTCCGGTTTCCTGGGTGTGCAGACTCGAGCGCCGAGCTCCATCAGCGCCTGGTTC
The DNA here is from genome assembly GCA_002712305.1 of Gemmatimonadota bacterium. Taxonomy (GTDB): domain Bacteria; phylum Latescibacterota; class UBA2968; order UBA8231; family UBA8231; genus UBA12574. Next base: position 34,622 of record PATE01000087.1, read on the forward strand.
ACATCTCCCGGCCCGTCCTCAATGGGATCACCCTCACCAGGGTCGTCATCATCGGCTGTCCGTTTCTTCATAGCCGCCGGTGATGGCATCAGTTTCTCGCCAGCGGCGAGCAATTCCTGACGTGTCGCCGTGCGACGCGGGTCTCCTTCGATCCGCAGCATGCGACACAGGACACGCTGCACGTTGCCATCGAGCACGGGATGGGGCCGGTCGAAGGCGATAGACGCGACGGCAGCCGCCGTATATGGACCGATGCCGGGCAGGTCGATCAGCCGATTGTAGGAGTCGGGAAGCTGTCCCCCCTCGTCGACGATCTCTTTGGCCGCCTGATGCAGATTACGCGCTCGCGAGTAGTATCCCAGTCCCTCCCACTGCTTCAACACATCGTCCTGCGTCGCTTTCGCCAGATCACCTACCGTCGGAAAACGAGCGACAAAGCGTTCGTAGTAGTCGATGGTTGTCTCTACGCGCGTCTGCTGCAGCATGATCTCGGAGACCCAGATGCGATAGGGGTCATCCGTGCGGCGCCAGGGCAGGTCGCGGCGACAGGAGTGATACCAGGATAGCAGGCGCTTGCGCAGACGCCCGATGCGGTGTCGATCGACGCGCCAGTCGGTGGAATCCGTCACCCGGCAGATCGCTGCAACTGGCGAATACGTGCCGGCCAGTCGTCTGTCGGCAGGGGTCTGCCCGTGACCGGATGGGACGAGGCCGCCAGGATCGCATTGAGGACGCCCTCTTCAACCGCTTCGGCGGCGGCGGCAAAGAGTGGCGGCAGATCCTGTTCCACCACGCCACCTGCATCGATCGTCCCCGTCGTGGGATCGATGTCGTCGATGGGTGCCGTCGTCGACAGTGTCCAGGCTGTAGCAGCATGGGTGAGTTCGTCGAGAAGGCCGACACGGGCCAGACCGAAGGCGGCCCGTCCAGAGACGCGATTCAACTGCAGGGGAAGAAGCGGTGCGTCGGTGACCAGGACGGCGATCACGGAGCGCAGACGAGAGCGCTCGACGGATGGCAGCGACAGACCAAGTCGATGTCCATCCACGCTGAGTCGCCGTGCTTCACCCCCGTTGACGGCAATGAGTGTGCCCACTGTGAAGGGTCCCACACGACGAGAAGCTGTGCCGATGCCGGCAGCACATCCGAACCCCAGCAGAGATCGGCCAATCCCCACCTGGCCTTCCTCCGCCGCGTCTCTGGCCACGTCGGTCACTGCGCGCTCCACCAGATCGTCGTCGATGGCCTCGCGGATCGCCGACCCGGGTACCCCGACACCTGGTAAAGACAACACGGCCGGCGGCCAACCACGGTCTTCGGATAGCCCACCATCGATTCGCAGGCCCCGCTGAATCAGCGCATCGTAAACGCGCCCGACCGCGGCGGCAGGTGCCAGCACGATGGGCGTCGACAGAGCGCCGAAATCCTCGGCCAGCCCAAGACCCGTTGCATCGTCTCCGCCGTCGAGAGCCCATCGACCCACATAGGTTCGATGTGGATCGTCGACATCGAAGGGATTGATCGCCGTCAGGCCGACACCTGCGAGGGTCGCTGCGTGTCCGACGCTGACACCCCGCACATCGGTGATGGCGTTGGCCGACCCCGTGGCCAGGTTGCCCACGGTGAGATCGAGATCACGCAGCCGCATTAGAGTCGTCCGTGGGAGCGCATGATATCGAGCATACGATCCAGGGGCAGGGCATGAATCCTGTTGCCATCGCGGCCAACCATCGTCGTGGCCATGGTCAACGAATTGAGGATGGCCTCCTGCGTCGACTCGACGACGCCCTGATAGAGGCGGGACAGATGCCGCATGTGGAGTGCCCGCGTCTGCCCAGACTCATCATTCGGAGCTGTGGAGAAGGCCAGCAGCAGGTCGCCACTTCCATGGGCCGCCACGGTTCCTGTTCGAGCGGCTCCGAGGGCCGCGCGTCGACAGAGTCGGTGCAGATGTGTGGGCAACAGAGGTGCATCGGTGGCCACCACCACCAGCAGAGAGTTGCCCGGTACCGATGTCGGCACGGCTGAGACGTCGACAGAGTCGGGCATCAGATCGTCGATCTGTTCGCCCACCGGCACGCCGTCCACGCGCAATTCGGAACGCCGGCCGACGTTCGCCTGCACGAGGACCCCCACCTGATAGGGCGTCGATGCCGCCTCTACCTGGCGCGAAGAGGTGCCGATTCCCGCCTTGAAGGCAAAGGCGCGCATCCCGGTACCACCGCCGACGCAGCCCTCGACGACGGGCCCGGAGGCGGCCGTGTTGAGAGCCTCGGCCACTTCTGCGGGGCCGATGTGACGACCACCGGTGTCGTGCAGCGTGTTGGCCCACGTCTCCCCCACGACCGGCGCCGAGATGGGCATCCGGTCGAGGCAGAGGGGATCACGTGAGAGCATCCATTCCAGCGCGCCGTCATAGACCGACCCGACGGATCCCGTATCGGTGAGCAGGATCGGAGCTGCGAGTTGCCCGGTACGTCGAATCGGTCCGGTACCGGTGAGTTCGCCATTCCCATTGAGGATCCAGTCCGCCGCGGCGACCGGTTCACGCCAGTGGTCGGTTGAGCGTGGCAGAATCGCCGTCACCCCACTGCGCACCGGTCCGTCGCCGACCACGAGGGGACCTTCGCCGAGAATGCGTGTCGCGTGGCCCACGTGAACACCAGCCACATCGGTGATCGCGTTGTGAGGGCCCGTGGGCAATTGGCCTATGGTGATTCCGAGCTGCCGCAGTCGCTGGCGAGGTATGCTCCCTCCCGACGGGGAAGCCACAGCGGAAAGACATGATGTGGACAGACTTGAGAGGGCCAGCGAGCCGACACCGACGCCGAGGAATCGCCGGCGGCTGAGTCCGCCATGGACGCTGCGGGGTTGGTTTGGCCCTGGTGCCGGTCCATCGCCACCGCCTGGCATCAGGCCTCTTGGCTCTCGATCAGCGCCTTGCACTGACGCAGACCGATGTCGGCCCGATCTTCGAGTCCCTGCCACGCATAAGGATCTTCGCCGTGGACCATGATGATGTCCCGGTAGTCAGCGCGGGCTGCGGTCTCTCCCTCGCGCGTCTGCCAAGGCAGGCGGGACCATGCGTTCATGTAGTGGTTCACAAGGACACGCCGATAGGTCTGACTGCGATTCTTCCGTGACCGGTGCAGCAAGTAGCCGTTGAAGAACACCACGTCACCGGCCTTCACCACCACGGGGACTTCTCCACTGTCATCGAATCCATAGGACTCGGCTGCCTTATCGAACTCCTCCGGATTCTCGTGGACGCGCTGTTCGTACAACACGCCCTTGTTCGACCCGGGCAGCACATAGAGGCAGCCATTCTCGACGGTGGCGTCGTCGAGTGCGATCCAGGCACCCGTAAGAGACTGATCTCGCGTGGGGATGTAGATCTCGTCCTGATGCCAGGCCTGGCCTTGAAAACCGGGTGGCTTGATAAAGAGCATGGACTGCATGCATTTCACATCGGGGCCGATGAGACGCGACAGAACGCGAGCGACACCCTCATGACAGACCCCGGATTCCCTCATGAGGGGGCTGATCTTGTGGGGAAAGTGGATACACAGAAAGTTGCGAAGTGCTTCGTCATCACTGGTGGTGGATGGCATCGTCTCGAGCTTGTCGTGCGGATATCCACCTCGGCAGATGTGCAGGGCGTCAGCCCGCAGTGACTCTACCTCGGCGTCAGAAACCAGTCCGGGAACCACGAGGAATCCCTGGTCATGATAACTCTCCACGTCGGCATCTGTGATCGGAGATTCAGTTGTGAGGTCGCTCATCATCGTCTTCTCGTTGAAGGTGATTCTAGGTGATTCAGTTACACGCGGCGGCGATGGCTTGACCCAGTTCATGGGTCTTCATCGTTCCTCCTATATCTGGTGTGGCGGCCTTCTTGTCGGCCAATACAAGGCGAACAGCGTCTTCGATTCGTGCGGCAGCGGCCAGTGCTTCTTCATCGTCATGGCGATGACCAAGCCAGCGCCACATCATCGCTGCGGAAAGGATCGTGCCTACGGGGTTGGCCACTCCCTGACCGGCGATATCGGGGGCCGTCCCGTGGACAGGCTGAAAGACGGCGGCATCCTCGCCGATGTCACCTGAAGGGGCCATACCCAGGCCCCCCACCAGACCGGCTGCAAGATCGGACAGGATATCGCCGAACATGTTTTCCGCCACGAGCACATCGTAGGTCTGCGGCTGTCGCACGAGATAGAGCGCCATGGCGTCGACGTAGGCGTGATCTGCTGTGATGGCGGGATAACCCGTACCCACCTCGTCGAAGATCTGACGAAAGAACGCCATGGAGCGAAAGATATTGGCTTTGTCGACGCAGGTGACGCGGCCCGGTGGGTTCCCGGATCGCGCACCGGATCTCTGCTGGGCGAGTTCGAAGGCGTAGCGAACGATTCGCTCGGTACCTGTGCGCGTGATGACCATGCTGTCCACAGCCATCTCCCCTCGCAGCTGAATACCACCATTCATCGAAGCGAAGAGACCTTCCACGTTCTCACGCAGCAGCACGAAGTCGATGTCCCCCGGACCATAACCCTTCAAAGGACAGTGATCGGCCGTGTAGAGATAGATCGGACGCAAGCCGGCGTACAGATCGAGCAGGAATCTCAGGTCGACCTGGGGCCGCATTTCGGTACCGTCAGGCCAGCGCACATCCGGAAGCCCCATCGCACCGAGCAGAACTGCATCCGCTTGCCGGCAGGCCTCCACCGACGCTTCGGGCAGGGGATCGCCCGTCTCCTTGTAGCAGTCGGCACCGGAGGGGTGCTCACTGAAACTCAGGACCGGCCCCCCTGCGGCATCGAGAACCCGCAATGCTTCATCGACAACATCCGGGCCAATGCCGTCTCCTTTGAGCACGGCGATCTGGTAACTCGACATAGAGGGCTGGTTTCTCTCTAGAAGTTCAGATGGCAGTCCGCGGAAGCAACGGTAGGGGCGCTCTTCGGTATCGTCAACGCGCCGATACAGGTCTTGTGATTCGCTGATTTGCATAGGACATTGTTCATACCTGTTGGCACGATGACGACTGCCCCTGACCAGCAGAGAGCCCCGACCAGCGAAAGAGCGCATGACGTCAAACACGATACAGCCTTGGGGGATCTGCCTCGACGCGTTCTACGCATCCGTGAACGGTCGCCCGGCACAGGAGGTCGAGCGGGCACTGAACGAGTTCTTCACGCGGGGCATCGTCGGCGTGATCACGCGACAGAAACGCAAGTATCTGGTGAACTATCCTGCCCGTGAGAAGGTGTTCTTGCAGTTGATCAGCGGTCTTCGTGCCCTGTTTCGCTACGTCATGCGCCAAGACAATCTCGGACGAAGCGTGGAGGATATGGAGAATCAGCTACAGGAGCAGGTGGACTCACTGGAACAGAGGGACGCCTTCGTCGACATCGGTGGCGTTGCAGGGAATACGGAGATGGAGTTCATTCTCGCACAGGTCATCCCCCAACCGCGGGACGAAGGCTTCGACTTTGCCCACCGCAGTGCGCACCTCGACATTCGGCCCGTGAACGGACTGGGTGCCGAAATGGTGTCACGAGACGCCGATGGCGGCCAGATGGCGGCGACGGTCACCACGGCCGAACTGGGCGCCCTTCGGTTCCACGTCGATGGCAGCCGAGTCGTGTGGGATCCCAGCGAGGCTGCTACGTACGCCTGAGCTTCGTCGTAACTGGGTCCCGGGACGGAACGTGTCCAGGGCCGAAACGGGAAGGGGGCGACGTGACAACACGACCCCAAACCCTGTGCCGGATGCCTCGTGCGGATCACCACCGGTCGCCTGCGCGGCCGCACCCTTCCGTTCTCTCATCGACGACACGGCGATATCCGCGTCACGTCGAGTCGTCTCAAAGAGGCCGTCTTTGCACGCCTCGGCCCCCTCGACGGACTGCGTTGGCTCGATCTATGCGCCGGTACTGGCCAGGTCGGCTTGGAAGCCTACAGCCGTGGTGCCGAGGTAGTCTCCGTCGAACCCGATCGACGCCGTGCATCGAGTCTGAAATCTCTGCTGGCGGAATGGCGGATTGGTGACGGCATCGATCTGCGCGCCAGGCGTGCGGAAGGCGTGCTCAAGGAACTGTCCGACCAAGGCGCTTCTTTCGACTTCATCTACGTTGACCCTCCCTACCACGCCACCCGCGGCGGACGACACTTGTGTGCAGCCCTGCTGGAGGATGTTGCCGCCAGTGGCATCCTGACGGAGGGTGGTCTTGTTCTTGTGCAGCACGATCGGCGGCAGCCGTTGCCAGAAAGCCATCCACCGCTGCACCGACAGGACGAACGGCTCTACGGAGACTCACTGCTGAGCGTCTACGCACTGGTCGACGGGCCCCAGGCCGACGGAGCCATGGCCGACGAGGCCCTGGACGATGAGACCCCGGAAGATGTAGAAGATGAGTCCCATCGCGACGGAGCTTCTGGCGGTTGACCCTCCTGGGACCACCGCCTAAGGTTGCCGGCCATGGAGTTTACGCCCCTGACAGCCGACCAGCGTTTGGCCTTCGATCGCGACGGATACCTCGTGATCAAGGGGGCCCTGCCTCCCGAAATGGTCGAGCGCACGCGAACCGCAGCCGACCGCCTCTATCAAGCGGGCCTCGCGTCAACGGGTCTGGATCCGGCGGGCTACTGGTATCTGCGCAACTGCCTGCCTACAGACGATGTCTTCCTCGAGTTGCTCGACTGGCCGACGACGGTGCCGCTGATCGCGCAGCTGCTCAATCACAACATCCAGATGATCACCTCCCACCTGGTCGTTCGTCCTCCCTGCCCGGAGGGAACGGGGCACGACTTCTTTCAGGCTGGCTGGCACCGGGATGGCGGCACTGCCTTCTTCGATCTGGGTGAAGCTCAGCCACGCATGTTCATCAAGGTTGCCTACTGGCTCACCGACCTGAGCGAACCCGGTCGGGGTTCAATCCGCCTCTTGCGGGGTAGCAATGACACGTCCGTGTCGGCGCCCAGCGATGGAGACGAAGAGAATCTCGAGATACGGGCACAACCGGGAGATGCCGTGCTGTTCGAGAATCGAACGCTGCACGCAGTGGGCCCGAATCTATCGGGCGTGACCCGCATGAGTGTGTTCTTTGGATATGGCTATCGATGGCTGCGACCGATGGACTATCTGGCCCAACCGCAGGACTTGCTCGATCGGTGTGATCCGATTCGTCGACAGCTTCTCGGTGACTGTACGGACGCTATGGGATACCAGATCCCACAGGCCGATGACGTCCCGCTGAAGCCCTGGTTGGCCGATCACATCGGGAAGGCGTCGACGATCGACGAACTACCCGGTAGGTTCTTCGGCACCCGCTGACCTGCAAACCTCTCACCCACCAACGACACCGGACCACAACATCGTGAAGATCACTGCGCTTCGTGCGACCCCTGTTCGTATTCCCCGCCCTACAGCATTCACCAGCAGCCTCGGCACCCATGCGGCCACAGAAAATGCCGTCATCGAGATTGAGACCGACTCCGGATTGGTTGGAATCGGCGAGTCCTCGAGCATCTGGGACCGCATGGGCGTTGGCTGTGCCGACGACATCAACGGCCTGCTCGCCGGGCTGCTCGTGGGTCGCGACGCAGCACGCATTCGTGAACTGACCGACCTGATGGACGCCCACCTCGATCGCGCCCAGCCCGCCAAGGCCGGCATCGAGATGGCTCTTTGGGACCTGCTGGGCAAGAGTGTAGACGCTCCCGTCTACCAGCTTCTTGGCGGCGCCGTGCGAGACAAGGTCGAATTGTCCCGCTCGTTGTCCATGGGCACCGTCGAGCAGGTCATGGAACAGGCCAAGCGTCTCGTGGGTGAGGGTTACCGCACACTGAAGATGAAGGTTGGCCGCGATCCGGCCAGCGATGCGGCCAACCTGGAATCGTTGCGCAGTCGTTATCCGGAACTGAAGCTGCGCGTCGATGCGAACATGGGCTGGCGCAATCCGAAGGAGGCTGTCCGGCACATCCACGACCTGGAGGCCTTCGGCATCGAAATGGTGGAGCAACCTCTGCACGGCAGCGACCTGGAAGGACTTCGTTTCGTGCGCGAACACGTAGAAGTGCCCATCATGGCTGATGAAAGTGTCTGGACCCCGTCTGACGCCATGGCCTGCGTCCGAGCCGGTGCCGTCGATGTGTTCAACGTCTATGTCGCCGAAGCCGGTGGGATCGGGCCCGCGGCCAGGATATTCGGCATCGCTGATGCGGCGCGACTGACGTGTATCATCGGCAGCATGCCTGAGTTTGGCATCGGTACCTCCGCCCAGGCCCATCTGGCCTTTGCCATGCCAAACATCGGCTACGGCAGTGACGTGAATGGCTTCGTCTATCACCAGGACGATGTGGTCGACCACAGTCTTCGCATCGAAGACGGTCACCTTCTGCCACCGACTGGGCCAGGCCTCGGTGTGCAGCTCGACGCAGAACGCCTTGCCCGCTACCGGATGGACTGAGCGGCCCCGTGCGTTTCCGCCCGTGTATCGACCTGCACGATGGCCAGGTGAAGCAGATTGTGGGTGGCTCACTGCGAGATGACGAGGTGCCAGAAACCAACTTCGCCTCCCCCCACTCGCCGGCCTATTACGCTGAGCTCTACCGCCGCGACAATCTGCCCGGTGGTCACGTGATCAAGCTAGGGCCGGGCAATGAAGAAGCGGCCCGCGAGGCGCTGGCCGCCTACCCTGACGGTCTGCATGTGGGAGGTGGAATCGACGCCGACAACGCTGCGCAATGGCTGGACTGGGGTGCCCAGGCGGTCATCGCGACATCCTACGTCTTCAGGGACGGATCGCTACAGCAACAGAACCTCGAACGGCTCGCCGACACGGCGGGGCCTGACCGGCTGGTCCTGGACCTGTCCTGTGCGCCCGAACCGGACGGTCGTTACGTGGTCGCCACCGACCGCTGGCAGCGACGCACCGACTTCACCATCGACCCGCAGGGACTGGAGCGATTGTCCAGTTACTGCTTCGAGTTCCTCATTCACGCAACACAAGTCGAGGGAAAACGCGCCGGCGTCGACGCCGAGCTGATCGCCCTGCTCGCCGACAGCACGCCCCTGCCGACGACGTATGCCGGCGGCGTGAAGGATCTGGCAGACGTAGAGATCATCGAGAAGACCGGCCAGGGCCGCCTCGACTACACCGTCGGCTCAGCGTTGGACATCTTCGGAGGCGATGGCGTGCGCTACGAGGATCTCGTCAACCGGTCCACGTGAGGTAGAGATTCACGGCAGTGAAGTTGATGATCACCCAGATCGTCAGCATGAGCCCCAGTTCCACCCCCAGAGACATTCTCCGCGACTCAACTTCGCGCATCGCCAGATGCAGCACGGAATAGGCCATGGGGATCAGGAGCAGATTGTTCGCGTTGGCTCCGAGCAGGACGAAGAAGAAGGGCGTATCCGACTCCAGCAGAATGACGCACAGCCAGAAGACGGGAAAGGCAATCTGCAGGGCGCGGCTCACCTGGCGTCGACCAGCGTCCGTCTGTGCACTTGGCACTTTCAGACGCCCAAGGAAGTCAGCGCCGATGCGACCCGAACTGGCAGCGAAGACCAGCAACGTCGAAAACAACGTGCAGAAAGCCCCGAACATGAACAGGCCTTTCCAGGCGGGACCAAGGGTCTCGGTGAAGATGAGAGACACCTGATCGACCACCTCGGGCCCCTGAGGAATCACGTTGAGCCGTGACAGGACCGAGGCGCCGAGCAGGTAGTAGGCGGTCGTAATCACGAGAGCGATGGCCGTGCACACACCCGCGTCCATGGCCAGGACGCGCATCCACCCCTGATACCGCTGTCGCCATCCGTCACTGCCGTCGTCGACCCCCACGAAACGCGGATATCCCTTTTCCCGCACCCAATAGGGATACATGAACAACTCTACGCCCGTCGCTCCCACCGATCCCATGACGGCGAGGGCCACGAAAGCGCCCTCCGGGGGTAGGGAGAATCCGAAACCGGACACCAGTTCGGCGCTCGTGATGGCATAACCGGTCGCCTGCAGGACAAGCAATGATCCGATGACAATGACGGAAAAAGCAGCCACGAGGATCGTCACCATTCTCTCGAGGTCTTCGTACAGGCCACGCCACAGCAGAACTGCCATCAACAGCAGAATCGCCACGGCCCAGACCCGATAGCCCAGCCACGGAGCCACCGTGTGTACCAGACCGGCGACAGATCCGAGGATACCGATGAGGGCCATGAACACGGAGAAATACCCCAGGACACAGATCCAGGCCAGCCAGGACGTGCCACGCCAGCGGGGCCCTGGCATCCGATCGAGGGCATCGATGGTGGTGTCATCGTGCAGGATGCACTGTCGACCCAGTTCGAGCTGGATGAAAAACTTCACTAGACTGGCAATGATGACGCCCCACAGAAAAACGAAACCCACCTCGGCGCCCATGCGGGTCGTGACCAGAAGCTCACCCGAACCGACCACAGATCCGGACACGACGACGCCGGGACCGATGTTGCGCAGCAGACCCGCGACGCTCGTGGGTGGCGGGCGATGTTGTGTCTCGTCTCGCGACGCGCTCATATCGCCTGACTGACCCATATCAACCGTCTAGTGATAGCTGCGGAACACGTCCGCATAGTTGGCTAACACACCATCCGCGTCATGGTCGCTGCCCGGTTTGTGGATGACCTCTACCGAGAAGTAGCCGTCAAAGCCGTCTTGCTCGAGCATCTTCAGCGGTGTTTCGTGGTCGATGATGCCCTCCCCAAGCGGCCCGACCTGAATTCTTCCATCCACGAGGGACCCGTCGTGAGCATGCACGTGTGCCGTAAGGGTGCCGAGATTGGCGAAACTCTCCTCGGGGCGCTCAGCCAGCCGCTGGCAGTGCATGAAGTCCCAGAGCACCCTCACGCGTTCGTGACCGACGGCCTCCACCACGCCCCGCACAGCAGCCGAGGCGCACCAGTCATCGTGAGTCTCCATGAGCACGGTGACATTCGCCGCGGCAGCCTCGTCGACGACCTGGCCGTACCCTTCGGCGACGTAATCGATGATGGGGAGGAGTTCACCCGAGGCCCGCTGCCCTCCAAAGGTGCGGATGAGGTGACAATCGAGATCAGCGGCCAACTGGATGTATCGCTTCAGATCCTCCACGTGCTTCGCCCGTTCGGCCGCATCGGGTGCAGCCATCCGAACGCCCGTGGCGATACAGCAGATCTCCAAACCCTCATCGGCAAAGCGTGCTCGTGTTTCCGTCCGCGCTTCGGCAGAGAGATCCGCTTCGATCCCACTGGCGTGTCCCCACTCGACGCGTGGTTCGAAACCCTTGTATCCGTGCCGGTTCATCCCCTCCACGACCTGTGCCAGTGTCCAGTCAGGACACACACTCGACATCGTCGCCAGATCAGTCATTCCCCCGTCTCCTTATCTTCGCTGTACATTGAACTGGCAATCTAACAGAGGTGGCATGCCGATCCAACCCATCTCTCACAGGAGACAGACCGCCTGGCGCAGCATCCGGGTCCGTCGTGCTACCGAACACGCTGTGGCCATCGTCTGTGTCCTGGTTTGGGATGCGGGTGCTTCGCCTGCCGATTGGGGCGTGGCCAACAGTTTTGATCTGGGAGATGCCTTTACGCGATGGACCACCCTTGGGTTGCGTTCTGGGGTGCCCGCATCGTCACCGCCTTCTCCGACGACCACATCGGCGCTGCCGTGTCCTCGGGCCAGTTCAACGATGCGGCTGCCGACAGCCATCTCGTGCGATTCCTGATCGAGCGGCGTGATCGCGTAGGTCAGCACTGGTTCAACCGCCTCAATTCCCTCGATCGGTTTCGGGTAGAGGGCGGCGCGCTGCGATTTGACGATCTGGCGGTCGCCGGTGGATATCGAGGCGACATCTCCGAGTATGACGTGCGCGTGCTGGAACCGTCAGGCCAGTCGGTGACCATCGAGCGGTATCGTCAACGCGTCATCGTTCTGCACACAATCGCGACGACGCCGTCAAAGGTCCTGTCACAGATGATCGTAGATGTCCGGCCCCTGATGGCCGGTCGGCAGGTTGCGCCCGTTCGCTTGTATCTTCATCGCCTGGATGCGGATTGGCAGTTGGTCGGACTACGTCGCCTCTGACGCCCGGTTCGCTGATCCGGCGCCCGGCATGCCGGCTGCCTCGGTGAACAACTGCGCATTGACCTTCTTGCCGACGACGGTGAGAGCGTCCATGTGACGAAGGCTGTAGGTCATCTTGCCAGCCAGGTTCATTCGAATGCCTGCTGCCTTGGCCAACTCTCGGTTTGTGAAGGGTCGCGGCAGCCGTTCATCATCAGGTAGAAACGCCAGGAAATCTTCGGGTTCTTCAAACCGACGCCGCTCGACCACGTCGAGCAGTCGACGATCGTAGGCACGCCATTCCGGGTGACGCCAGGATCCCTTGCCGTCGTAACAGCGCACATCCTCTTCCTGAATCAGCAGGACCTCAACGGCGAAGGTCTCCCTTTCCATCAGATGAGAGACACTCACCATCTCGTTGAACAGATCCTCCACGCGACCCCGCTTCGGTGATTTGCGTCGACCGAAAGCTTCACCTTCGGCGTCCACCTTGACGATCCACTTCTCCGTGGCGATGGGATGCACCAGTCGCACCCGCCGGGTCTGGGTGAGTTCACCCAGCTTCCGCTTCAGGGGGGCGAAGCTGCGGGTCTGGATCTCGACGAGCAGGTCGTCGGCTCGGACAATATCGATGACGTAGCCGTCCACCTTCGTCTCAAGCTGATCCTCAGGACCTGCATACCAGGTTTTCACCGAGGCGTGCAGAGATTTCTCCTGCAGCACACCGATGTGTGGCTGAATCACGTGGTGATACTCCAGTATCCGGAAGACCCTCCGGGCTGGGCGAGGACACGTTTCTCTGACGGCGGGGAGCCGATCGGTACGAAGCAGACCCTGGGGAGGGTCCTTCTACGATGGACGGACAGGTAGACTGAGGGAAAAGGTCGAACCCACGCCTACTTCGCTCTTCACTTCGATGGAACCACCGTGATCTTCCATGATCTGGAAACAGATGGACAATCCCAGACCCGTTCCCACACCAACACCCTTGGTGGTAAAGCCCGGATCGAAGACGCGCGCCACATCTTCCTGAGGAATTCCACTGCCTGTATCGGCGATGGACACGTGGACCTGGTCGTCTTTCACCCATGTCCGGATGGCGATCGTTCCATTCCCATCGATCGCCTGTTGTGCGTTGTTCAGGATATTGAGGAAAACCTGGTTCGGACGACCGGGGTGACACGTCACGACGGGAATGTCCCCGTAGTCCCGCTCTACCTCGACTCGATTCTTCGTGTCGTGGTGAATCTTCATGAGGGCATCGTCGATGCCTGCATGAAGATTCGCCTCTTTGAGCTCGGCCTGATCCAGTCGGGCAAAGTTACGCAGATGGCCGTGGACCTCTCCCACCAGTGGTAGAATCAGTAATAGGGCGAAACCTCTGCAAGCTGTCCTTAGAAGCCGTTGCATCAATCAACCTCACTCAATTCTCGTCGATTCGGTCTCATTGGATCGCAACCATCAGACCGGCGTCGACGGCGCGGTGGGCAGTGCGCCGATCAGCGCGCCGAGTACGACCCATGTGATCCACAAACCGATCGAGAGAGCAATTCCTGCTCGTGGATCGCGACCACTCATGACGCCCAGGCCAATCCCCAGCACCACCGCCTGCCACAGATCGAACAGATCGAGTCCGACGAGAATCTGCCCGACCACGTCGTTGCGCTCGTCCGGTGCCAGCAAAGCAGCCGGTCCGAAGGCGACGTTCACCGCGCCGAGCCGATGGCAGATGGCCAGCAGCAACCAGCGTGGAATCACCATCATCGCTGCATAACTCTTGGCGGCCAGCATCTGACGCAGAGTGACCTCACGCCGCAGAAACCAACGGCAGATGGGTACGAGCACGAGCGAGGCGGCAGCAAGGCTGGCGAAGGAATTGACCAGTGGCAGAGAGAACCACACGTGCGACTGCCACATGGCCATCGCGTCGCGAGCCATCTGGCGCTGATCCTCGGAGAGGGTCTCCCAGTTCGTCAGATCCTGTGGGTCGGCGAGGATGGAAGAGTTGTACATCGCCCAGAAGGCGGCGGCCAGCAAGGTGGGCACGACCCAATCGTACCACTCACCGCCCTGTTTTCGCAGATCGACGTAGACCGACTGTGGTGCCCGGTAGATGGCCACCAACCTAGACACCAGCGTGCCTTCGGGTGTGCGAACCTCTTGTGCTCGTGCAGCCAAGCATCATCTCGCTGTAGAGTTCCGGTGCAGACGTCAAAGTGTAGATCGTGGCCCTCTTCCTATCAAAGGCACCTCGAGCGAGTTCTTCACTGGACGCCCCTTGTTGTGCGGCATTGATTGGCCGTATGGCATAGCATCTGGGACAATTCAACATCGCTCACATGGTGGCACCTCTCGACCAACCCGTGATGAAGGGCTTCGTCGACGCCATCGAGCACATCAACGAAGTCGCTGCCGGGTTTTATCTGGCGACTGTTCGGCGACGATCCGGACGCGGTGACCCCCGACGAACCACAGCTGTGGTGAACATGTCGGTGTGGGAATCTGTCGAAGCGCTGGAAGGGTATGTCTATCGCAGCGACCACATCGGCGTATTGCGGCGGCGCAAGGAGTGGTTCCTGCCCAGCGAGGGTCCCAGCTTTGTGCTGTGGTGGGTGCCGGCGGGGCATCTGCCCAAGGTGGCCGAAGCACGTGAGCGCCTGCAGCAACTCGCCCACTCGGGACCCACCGCTACGGCCTTCACCTTTCGCGAGACCTTCTCACCACCAGAGCCCGCATGAGACAATCTCTGTGCTCGTGGCTACTCAACCTGCACCTGTACAGCGGACTGCTTGTCTCCAGTTACGTCGTGCTCTTTGGGATCAGCTCCCTCAACTACAATCACCACTTCGGGCAAAGGTCGAGGACGACGTCGTCGAATGGCGGGCTCAGCGCGCCCTGCCCGATACGGACGATGACCGGACCATCGCTTTTGCCGTACGCGACAGTCTCGGCTTGCTGGGTTGGGCCCCCTGGTGGGAGTACCGACATCGTGACGATGTGTTCCACTTCCAGGTGGTGCGTCCTGGCAAACGTTACCAGATGCATCTGTCCACCGACGGCTCGTTACAGGTCGAGGAATACCGCCTCGGAATCTGGCCCGTCGTCAATCAGCTGCACGCCCTCATGAGCTTGCCCAACTCCGAGTTCATGTCGTGGCGGGGTGCCTTTACGGAACTGACCTTCTGGGTCGTGTTGTTGTCAGCGGGATCGGGCGTCTACCTCTGGACACGACGCTCCGCCGAACGACGCATCGGCTGGATTCTGCTCGGTGTGACGACAGCGACACTGCTGCTGATGGGATACATCTATGTCATCGGGTAGACGAGGCGCCGGGGCTCGCACAAGGCCTTCCAGATCTCAGGCCTGCCGCCGCGAGGCTCGATCATGACGAGAGCCGGCGTGTACAACGTCATCCGCAAGACCCACCTCTATGCCGATCTCGTGCTGCTGGTCTTTGTGGTGATGTATTTCGTCACGGGGTATCCGATCATCCACAACCAGTGGTTCGACGCACAGGACCCGGTGAAGACGGAGCGCACCGTCGCCATTCCGTCCATAGAGACCGACGACATCAGGGAGTATTCCGCGCACCTGCAGGAACACCTCGAGATACGCGGCAAGCGCACCACCGCCAGAGAATGGCACTTCGAATACTTCCGGCCGGGGATCTTTCACGAAGTCGACCTGGTGGCCAATGGCGACTCCGCGCGTGTCGTGACGCAGCGATTCGGCTGGCAGCGCACGATGGTCGGCTTCCATCGGATGCACAACTACGGCGGCGGTGGCATCTATGAGTTGTGAGTGCTGTTCTACGATCTGGCGAGTCTGTCGCTGATTCTGTTCGCGCTGACCGGCATCTATCTGTGGTGGTGACTGGCGCGACGGCGATTCTGGGGATACGTCTGTCTCGCTGTCAGCTGGGGCTACACGGGCGTGACGATCGCCTATCTGATGTACTCGAAGTAGGCAGCAGCCGTGGTTGCCCAACCACCTTCAGCGCGCTCTCTACATCCAGCGACTCGGCTTCATGAGCCCACCCACGGGCTCTCCCATGATCTCCGCCGCCAGTTCGCCGGCCACCTCGGCGATTTGTGCCGCGCCCGGTTCGGTCGGCGCCACATCCGCCACCGTGCTGGTTACGCCTGCGGTGCGATCCTCATCACAATACCCATCTACAGAATCATCACCAACTGCCTCGTCACGGTGGCCGTAGTGTGAGCCGGCAGTACCGATCGCCTATTCAGGATCGGGCCACGGCTGCAGCAACTCACGCTGCGCCTTGGAGAGTCGCTGGCGAGTCGCCTCTGTCACGTGCTGACGCTCGTCCATGGTGGAAATGTTCTGCGACATCATCCAATAGGGACCGTATCCCACGTGCAACGTCTTGCGCACCGTATCGGAATGATTCGTCCGTCCACCGTGGCGCAGCGCTTCGGTGAAGAAGATCGCATCGCCGGCCTTCACCTCGAGGCTGATTGTGCCCGGTTCAGTGTCGGGATCGCTCCCATACGGCGGCGGGAGATTCACCTTGTGCGTACCCGGAATGACGGTGAAGGCCCCGCCGTCGTGATCGTTGTCGTGGATGAAGTAGATCATGCGCACCATCATGCAGTCGATGCGCCCTTTTGTGAAGTTGTAGCGATACTTTTGATCCTCACCGCGCGCTCCGCCGTGATGGGGGCTGTTGTTGCCCTTGTAGCGAATACGGATCTCGGAGTTGTTGATCGTCGGGCGCGGCATCACGATGCCACGGACATAGTCCATCGTCCGCTCGTGATCCAGCAGCTGATCGAAGGCGGGGTCTGCATTCCAAAAGTCTTCGATGATCAGCGTCTTGCCCTCTTCGCGAGCGCCCTGCACGTGATAGCCGTGTTCCGGATCGGCGTGATACTCGGCGCCCCAGGGCGACTTCTTGCGCGGAGGCAGATCGACGTTCGCCGCGGCGTGATCCTCAATCCAGTCGACGGCAGTGCTCAGAGAGGCAACCTGATCCGGGTTGAGCATGTCCTTGATCACGATGTACCCAACCCGATCAAACTCGTAGAGCTCTTCTTCGGTCATTGCTCTCTCCTGTGAGACGTCGGCGACGACGTCTGATGTTGGTCATCAAACACGAGGGGCACCATTCCATCCCAGCAGGCGTGCCAGATTTCCGCCCTTCACAAGCGCTCGATCCGCATCAGAGAAGGCCTCCAGGTGTGTGTCCACGATAGCCGGCGTCCCCGATCCCCACACCATTCGCTCCGGTCCAAAGGCATCCACGACGCGGCGCGTGAAAGGCAGGGCACTCTCGTAGAGGGGTTCATCCTTCGCGAAATGTCCCAGGCCTGACAGCTTCATGTACACGTTGTCAAAGTGGGCAAGATCGAGGACATGCGAAAACTCCACGGCATTGCCCATGTGCGGTTCGGCGAGATGATCGATCAACACGACCGAGTCTGGAATGTCTTTCAAGACACCGGCCACCTGCTCGGCGTAGTCAGGGCCGATGTGCAACTCGATGATGAGCCCGAGATCGACCGCCTTCGACCAGAGGGCACGCACACAGTCCTCGTGGAAATCGTGCAGATACTGCTCCTTGCCACGATGGGCGTGGAACCGCGTGGACACCAACCGAGGCTGCTTCGCCACGAGTTCGGCCAGGCGTTGGGGCGCGCCATCATCAGAGGGGTACAGCAGGGTCGTCCCGAGGAACTTCTCGGGCTCGCGATCGAGACAATCCAGTACCAGCCGATGGTCATCGCCGTAGGGCTCGGGGTGCACGAGCACGGCGCGGTCGATGCCCTCCGCCTCCATGTGCTCCATGTATTGTTGCAGCGGGTCTGCCGCCCTCGTGGTAAGATCCGGGCGATAGGAAGCCCGCTCGTGGAGAGGAAACCGTTCGGTATCCGGGTGAAAGATGTGCTGATTCCACTCGATAATCATCGATTGACTCTTATCCCTTGGTTTTCGGTACCGCCAGCATGCGGGTGGGCAGGCGCAAAGTGAACACTGATCCTTCTCCGGGCTGACTCGTCAGGTCGATGTCACCGCCCAGAAGGCGTGCGAAACTGCGCGCAATGGACAGCCCCAGCCCGGTGCCCCCATGATGGCGAGCCGTGTCATCGCTGGCCTGCGAGAACGGTTCGAAGACCGCTTCGTGGCGATCAGCGTCGATGCCCACACCGGAATCCTGCACAGAGAAGCGACACAGTTGTCTGCCTTCGGCGTCGGTCTCCGCTTTGGCACCGAGGACCACCTCGCCGTCCTTGGTGAATTTGGCGGCATTCGTCAGCAGGTTCAACAGACACTGCCGCACCTTGACCCGATCGGTGTAGATCTCGCCGATCCCATCGGTTCCCGTCAACTGCAGGCGATTGCCGCCTCGCTCGATCAGAGGACGCACGGTCCCGGCCACCTCGTGCACGAGCTCATGCACATCGAAGGCCTCTGGTGACAGCGTCACCCGCCCCGCCTCGATGCGTGACATGTCGAGAGATTCATTGATCATCGCCAACAGTTGTTCGCTGCTAGTGATGATGGCCTCGACCGAGGTCTCCTGCTCTCGATTCAGTTCACCATCCAACTGCATCTGCAGCATCTCCGCGTGCCCCATCAGGCTGGTCAGCGGATTGCGCAGCTCGTGATTCATGTGGGCCAGGAAATGGCTCTTGGCACGACTTGCCCCATCGGCCTCCTCCACCAGTTGGCGCAGACGATCTTCAGTTCGCTGCCGAGTCGTGATATCGTGAAGCACGAGCAGCCATCCGGCGCCCTGCGGCTGCATCGAAATCCGCTGCGCCTCATAGGAACGTGGTGCACCGTAAAGATCGATGGTCACCATCGATTCCACGTCCCCGCGAATCGGGTGAGCGAGCAGATCACCCAGACCAGGCAGCAATTCGACGACGGACTCACCGATGGGTTCGGTGACCTGCTTGCTGCGCAGCAGCGAACGAGCCGGGGAATTCAGATCGATGAGACAATCTGATCCGTCGACTACAAAAACGCTGTCCCGCATGCGCTCCACGGCCAGGTCGAGCGCCAGGGGCCGCACATCGAGGAGACGAAAACGAAACAGTCCCAAGCCGAGGGCCAGTCCCGTGATGCAGAATGCGAAGGGAGTCAGATCCAGATAGTCGTACGGCGTCAGATCGAAAATCGTCAGCGCGTTCGCCGCCCAGGGCACCAGACATCCAAGCAGGGCAGCACAGAACTGGAGACGATAGGTGTTGGATCGGAGCAATCCCCGCAGAAGGACGAAGTTGCCTACGAGCAGCATCGTGTAGGAATAGAAGGCATGCACCCAGAAGCCGAGGGCGCGGCTCTTTTCCAGGACGAAGTAGTCGTCCACCTGCACGACATGGGAACCCGACCAAAACCAGTGATGGACGGGATTTGTCCACAGGGTCAACAGCGTGACCCCCGGCACGACGACGAACCAGCCAGCGTGCGCTTTGAACCAGTCGCCCTTCCCCGTGTAGTCGAGACAAAAGGCCAGCCAGGCGGTGGGGACGATCAATATGCCCACATACACGATGCCATTCAGCAGCCCCTTGGTCAGGGGGACGGCGCTCGCCATCTGCATCGTGTAGAAACCACCCCAGACCACGACACCGCACATGACCGTAAAGAGCCACAGGGCACCTGGCCGGGCCCGCCGCTTCCAGATATACCAGGTCAGCACCACCGAGATCACGGTATTGCCGAGAAGGGGCAGTGTGTAAGGGGTGTTTTGCCAGATCATTTCGACTCGAAAAGAAGCGATGCCTCAGGGCAAACGGACAAAGATAGCCTACTTTGGACCCTTGCCGCGACAGGGCACGTTTGGCTGGTTGTGGCTCCGCGGCCAAGCTGGTGTTGTAGAGGGCCCCAACGGCTGGTTGTGGCTCCGCGGCCAAGCTGGTATTGTAGAGAGCCCCAACGACTGCTTTCCTTATATATATACTCGACTGACCTCCATTCTCCGTCTCTCACTCCGTCTTGACCAGGCCCAATGTCCCGGAACCTGATCGCTCTACAGAACAAATTCCTCGGTGAAGGGCAGACGGTCTACGACGCGCTGGCCCGTCTGCACGCCGACAAAGGCCACATTGCCCCCCAGGACATCCTCGACCTGGCGCAGGAGCACAATCTGCCCCCCGCCCACGTCCGGGCGACGGCCGAATTCTATGACGAGTTGGCCCAGAGTTCCGCCGCGCAGCGATCGCTGAAGATCTGCAACGGCGAGGCCTGCCGCGCCGCCGGGTGTGACGCGGTGATCGAGCGCTGCGAGTCCGAGTTAGGAGTCACCACGGGGGAGGTGTCATCGTCAGGCACGCGCCTTGAGCACGTGGCCTGTCTCGGGTACTGTGGCCAGGGCCCGAATGCCATGATCGACGATCTTCCCGTATCGCTGGCCTCAACGGGCGCGGTCGATGCTGCCCTGAAAAGTGTCCTCTCAGAGAGCGAGCACGGCCTCACGGAACCGAAAAACCCCATCTATCGTCCTGAGTCGGATGCGCCCTGCGTGGTGCTGCGCAACGCCGGGCAAGACGTCATCGGCCTTACCGATGCACGCGCCGCCGGCATCTACGGCGCTCTCGAGAAGGCCGTCACCAGCCTGCAGCCCCAGGACGTGATCGACCAGATCAAGGCGAGTCAGTTGCGTGGGCGCGGCGGTGCCGGGTTCCCCACGGGCATCAAGCTGCAGACCGTCGCCGACAGTGAGGCGCCCGACGGGTCGGGTCGTCGCTTCGTCGTCGTCAATTTCGACGAAGGGGATGCTGGGTCCTATATCGACAAGGAACTGGTCGAGAACGATCCCCATTCGCAGATCGAAGGGATTCTGCTGGCCGCCTACGCCACCGGAGCTCGCGAAGCGATCATCTACGCCCGCTACGAGTATCCACGGGCACGACGCGTTCTCGAAGCTGCCGTCGACGAGGTCCGGGCCGCCGGCCTGGTGGGCGCCTCCCTTTTCGGCAGCGACTTCGCCTGTGACATCACCGTCGTGCGCGGACAGGGCGCCTACATCTGCGGCGAAGAGACCTCACTGCTTCGTTCGCTGGAAGGCGTACCCGCGCTGGTGAGTGTGCGCCCGCCCTTTCCCGCGCAGGAGGGGCTGTGGCGCTGTCCGACGGCCGTCAACAATGTGGAGACGATCCACACCCTGCCATGGATCATCGAGCACGGCGCCGATGCGTATGCGTCTCTCGGACACGAGAAATCGCGCGGCACCAAGGTGATCAGCCTCAACCATCGTGTCGCTCACCCCGGAGTCTACGAGGTCGAACTGGGTGTGACCCTGCGCCACGTTATCTTCGATCTCGCAGGTGGCATGGCCGACGGGCAGAGTTGCAAAGCCGTCCAGGTGGGTGGCCCACTCGGTGGGCTGTTGCCTGAATCGCTGCTCGACACACGCCTTGATTTTGAAGCCATGGCCGCCCAGGGCGCGATTCTCGGCCACGGAGGCATCGTCGTCTATTCGCAAGAAGATGACCTGGTCAAGATCGGCCGCGGCCTGATGCACTTCTGCGCCGTCGAGAGCTGTGGCAAGTGTTTTCCCTGCCGCATCGGCGCGGTCCGGGGTACGGAGTTGTTCGACCAGATGATGGAGAGTGGCGTCACGGACGAGCGTGTGGAGTTGCTCGGCGAACTGTGTGAGACGATGAAATACGGCTCCCTGTGTGCCATGGGCAGCATGACCCCTGCCCCCATCGAGAGCCTGATCCAGCACTTCCCCGATGAGCTCGAACGCTACCGCAAGTCGGTGGCATCTGAGAGGACACCATGACGATCATCGTGAAACCGACGCTGACCGAAAGCCTGCAGCAGGACCGACGCAGTCGCGCCGAATCAGGGGCCAAGGTGGAAACCTTGCGGCAGGAAGAGCCCAGACCAGCCCCGACGGTACACGCCACCATCGATGGCATTCCCGTCGACGTGGCACCCGGCGCCACCGTCCTCGACGCCATCCGCGCCCTCGGCAAGTCGGTGCCGACCCTCTGTTACTCCGATCGCATGAAACCCTACGGCGCCTGCCGCACATGCCTCGTCGAACACGAGGGCCGCAAGCCCATCGCCTCCTGTCATACACCCGTCACCGACGGCGGTGCCTACAAGACCGCCACGCCGTTGCTGACGCGGCTGCGCAAGAACATCACCGAGCTGATCGTCTCCGATCACCCGTTGGAGTGCCTCGACTGCACCGCCAATGGCCGCTGCGAGTTACAGAGCCTCGCCCAGGATGTGGGTCTGCGAACACCTCGCTACGAGAACCCGCGCACCCACAACCCACCCCAGGACAACTCGCATCCCTTCATCAAACTCGAGATGGACAAGTGCATCGGCTGTGCGCGCTGTGTCCGGGCTTGTGACGAGGTGCAGGGCTCCTTCGTGCTGCAGATGGCCGGTCGTGGCTACGACACCCGCGTCATCGCCGGCAACGACACCGGCTTCGAAGAAGCCAACTGCGTCAGCTGTGGACAGTGCGCCTTCGAGTGTCCCGTGGCGGCCCTCGAAGAGCCGGGAACACGTGACCACGGATTGCCCGATGACGTGGTGACCACCACCTGTTCGTACTGCGGTGTGGGCTGCAGTCTCGACGTGCACGTGAAGGATGGTCAGACCGTCCGCATCACACCGTCGAAGGAGGGCTCAGCCAACCTGGGTCACACATGTGTGAAGGGTCGCTTCGCCCATCAGTTTGCCCACTCTGATGATCGGCTACGGACACCGCTGATCAAAGAAAACGGTCAGTTCCGCGAGGCCAGCTGGGACGAGGCCCTCGACCTGGTGGCCAGCAAACTCGGTGGCATCGTCCGTGAATACGGCCCCGATGCGGCAGCGATGATCAGCTCGTCGCGCTGCACCAATGAAGAAAACTATCTGATGCAGAAGTTTGCCCGTGTGGCACTGACCACGAACTCCATCGACAACTGTTCGCGCGTGTGTCACTCCCCTTCTGCGTACGCGCTGGGCCAGGCACTGGGCACCGGTGCCGGCACCAACAGTTTTCAGGATGTCTTTCACTCCGATGTGTTGATGATCGTGGGCGCCAATCCCACCGAGGCACACCCTGTCTTCGGCGCCCGCATCAAGCAGGCCGTGCTCGGCGGCGCCAAACTGATCGTCCTCGACCCGCGCAATACCGAACTGGCACGCATGGCCGACGTCCACATCCCCCTGCGCCCGGGATCCAACGTGGCCGTCATCAATGCCCTGCAGCACGAATTGCTCTCGGGCGGTCACCTCGATGCCGACTTCATCGAACGCTGCGCCGAGGGTCTCGACGACGTGAAACAGACCGTCGCCGAATGCACACCCGAGTGGGCTGCCGAGATCGCTCACGTCGACCCTCAGGTGATTCGTGATGCCGCTGCGGTGTATGCCGCTGGATCTGCCTGTCAGATCCTGTGGGGACTCGGCGTCACCGAAGCTGGCCACGGATCCAACGCCGTTTTCGGCCTCATCAACATGGCGGTCATGACGGGCAACATCGGTCGCCCCGGGACCGGCACCTGTCCCATCCGCGGACAGAACAACGTGCAGGGCGCTTCCGATGTGGGAGCCCTGCCCAACGTGTATTCCGACTATCGCCCGGTGACGGATCCAGAAGCACGCGCCGAGCACGCTGAAGCCTGGGGAGTTGAGCCCCCCGACAATGTGGGCCTGCGCATCCCCGACATGTTCGATGCCAGCCACGCGTGCACCCTCAAGGCCATGTATATCCTGGCCGAGGATGTGGCCCAGTCCGATCCGAATACCGATCACGTCGTGGGTGCGCTCGAGAAGCTCGATTTTCTCGTCGTGCAGGAAATCTTCATGAATCCCACCGCCGAGCTGGCCGATGTGGTGCTGCCCGGCACGACCTTCCTCGAGAAGGCGGGCACCTTCGTGAATTCCGATCGCCGTATTCAGCGCGTGCGGGCAGCGATGGAGCCCCTCGAAGGCACCCGCATCGACGCCGAGATCACCCACGAGATCGCCCGTCGCATGGGCGTCGACCTCGGCTTTGCCGACGAGGCAGGCCATGTCGATCCAGCGAAGGTGATGGAGGAACTGTCCGGACTCAGTCCGATGTGGCGCGGCGTCACCTACGAGAGGCTCGAAGAAGAGGGGTTCCTGCAGTGGCCCTGCGTAGATGCCGACGACCCCGGCACCGAGATTGTCCATCGCGACGGCGAGTTCATCCGCGGCAAGGCCAAGCTCACCTCGACCCCCTGGCAGGAGCCGGGCGAACTGCCCGACGACGACTATCCGTGGATGCTGACGACGGGTCGGCAACTGTTCCACTACAACGTGGGCACCATGACCCGGCGCACCGATCTGGTGAAGCTGCACAAGGCCAAGGAAGAGACCCTGCGGCTGCATCCGGGCGACGCCAAACAGGTGGGCGTCTACACGGGTGACCTGGTCGAGGTGGAGAGTCGCCGGGGTAAGGTGACCGTCCGTGCCGAAGTGACGCGAGCCAGCAACAAAGGCACCGTCTTCATGACCTTCCACTTCCCCGAGTCGCGCACGAACCTGCTCATCGGCGATGCCGCCGACGAATACACGGGCTGCCCCGAGTACAAGGTCTGCGCCGTAAAGCTTAGAAAGGTCGCCGAAGGGGATCGGGGAAATGGCCACAACGGCGAGAGTGTCGCCGCCGGATAGTGCCTCCAGAGCGGGGTCAAAAACTATTGACAGTCGCCCTCGGCATTATCATTTTTTGAGCAAGTGAGAAGCTTTTGTGGCCCGTTCGTCTAGAGGCCTAGGACGCTGGCCTCTCACGCCGGTAACACGGGTTCGAATCCCGTACGGGCTACCAATTGTTGCGACTCACCTAACCTTTGATACACCTCCGGGCTATCGAGTAAGGCGAGTCGAATTTCATCGGGCTTCCACACGAGTTGATTGACGCGCAGTCTGATCAGTTCGCGTCGCTCCTCTGGAAGGGCCTCCCGATATAGTTCGCCAAAGGTCGTCAGGGACTTGGTCAATGACTGAGCACTGACGGCCTTTTGCTTTATGGTCTCGATCTCGAGATCGATCTGTAGGACTTCGTCATCGAGCTGTTCCCACCGCCTCCGGAAGTCTTCATCGCTTCGTCGCTGTAGATACACGCCGGCCGTTCCAGCCAGACCACTGGATCGGCACGCCGCGGTGACGTTGAGCAGGTGGGTTCGTAGAAAACGCAGGAATGTCTTCTGCCGATCGGGGGCGACGAAGTTCCGCACCGCTACATCGCTTCACGATGCTGCACCGCTTCAGCGATTTTCTCCGACTGAAGGAGTGCACGTGAAAAGTCTCCGCCACTATCCCGGCCAGGCAATTGTCTACGCAACACCGACAGGTGACGACGTAGTTCGATCTCTTCCTCCAGATTCGCTCCGAAGATCTCGATGAGTTCAGCCGTCTCCAGCCGGCACCGACGAATCAGGTTTGAGTACGACCATCGTATCCGTGATCCATCTGCTAGCGCCTGTCGGTGTTCCTCGACGACCATTTGACCAAGCGGTGTCCGACGACAGGCCTTCGTCCGTTCAAAGGACTGGGACGATCGTTTGATCAGACCCAAGTCCTCCAGCCCTCGCAGAGCGCGTGCATGCGCGACCTGGAGGCTCCGTGTAGGCGATGGAGGATCAATAGTTCGTGGCTGCTCATCAGGCGCAGGGGCGTCGAGCAGGGCGCGTCGTTGATGACGAGCAATTCGGGACTGCTCGTGCCGAAAGCAACGACGGTGAGTCCCACGGTCAGGGCTGACATCCCCGCCTTGAGGGCGAGTCGAACAGCGCCGGCAACGAACGCTTCTCCGCCCAGATAGAGCAGCACGATGTCGGTGGTCAAGTCAGTGGCCTCGGGTCAGCAGCGACTGCTGCAAGCTTCGCACGTACTTCGGCGTGTCGCTGACGTGTGATCGGGAAACGGCGCAGGAACAGTGCCCCCACCCCCATGAGGATGGCCGGCACGGCACCGTAGATTGCCATGACCGCTCCCTGCACCTGCGGCGTCACTCTCAATGCCGAGGGATCGTAGCCAAAGGCCGCGGGCAGGCTGGTCCCGAGCACCACGCCCAGCGCCAGAGAGAGTTTGATCACCATCCCCCAGACAGCGAAGAAGAGGCCCGAACGCTGTTCACCGTATTCGAGCGTGTCCACGTCGATCACGTCGGCGGCCATCGAGTGTGCGAGAAACAGGATNGAGGCGAAGCTGGAGCCACGGATCACGATATTGGCCATCANNAGCANCGTATCCCCCTGACGCAGGAAGATGAGAGGCGCGCTCCAGAGGGCCAACCATAGAGCAGCGAACATGAGGGCCCTGTGTTTCCCGATGCGCATGGAGATGGCAAGCCAGATCGGCACACCGGCCAGGGTTGCCACATTCTCCAGCAGGATCATCAGTGGGAAGCTGGCCTCATCCCGCATGACATCGGCCAGCACGAGGCGGTGCAGGGTCCCCTGGATTGCCACCCCGGAGACGAAAAACAACACGCAGCCAGCCATGCGCAGAAAGGCCGGATTACGCCCAACGATCTTCCACCCTTCGACCATGCTGTGGTGGCGATGGGCGAACTCTTCGGGCTTCCGCTCGGTGACGACAGTCCAGCAGAGGGCAGTCAGCACGGGCAGGGCGACAACGACCCCCAGCGTAATCGAGCGCAGTTGCTCGGCTGCCGTGTCGATGCCCGTTGCCGCAAGCCAGGCCAGAACAGCCAGCAGAAGAACCTGGCCTGCCGTCGACACGCCTTCTCTCCAGGAGGTCACGCGGGACCGTTCGTCATAGTCTGTCGACAGTTCGGCCCCCCAGGCCTTGTGCGGCAGATCGATCAGGGTGAAACCGAAATATAGCAGCCCCGACCAGACCGCCAGGTACGTGACGGAGGCACCATCGGCTGGTACGAAGACCTTCCACAGAGAGATCAGAAAGAGGGGCACACCCAGCACCATCCAGGGTTTGCGCCGACCGAAGGGCAGCTTCACCCGATCGCTGAGGACGCCGATCAGCGGATCGGTGACGACATCGAGCAGCCGCGACATGGCGATCGCCATTCCCACAGCGGCGATGGGGAGTCCCAGATCATCGGCATAGAAAGCCGGCACGAAGAGAGCCATGGGCAGTGCGGCAACCGATGTCACCAGTGAAGGTGCCGCATAGGCGGCCAGATACGGCCGCTTGAGGGTCCTCATGGGGTCGTCCCGTCCAGTTCGTCTAGCCTGGCCCGTGCCTGGCGCTGGATGGTGAGATCCTCGATCAGCTGGTGGCTCTGTGGCTCTGCATCGATGATCCCGTGCAACAGATCGGACGCCTCTTGGGACGGCTCGTCTGTGTCGTCCAGCAGTGCCAGAGCAAGAATCAGTCGATTACCAAGATGTTCTGGATCGATCGCGGCCGCCTCTCTCGCCAGCGGCAGAACCTGGCTGCCATCCACCCAGCCGGAGACGAAGGGAAGACGCGGCATGGAGGCGTGAAGACGCGACTGCAGTCGCTGCGCGCCACCGCCTTCCACGCCTGCATCCAGTGCCCTGGAGCGCTTCGAGTACTTGTGCATGCGCGCGGCGATCCCCTCTCTGACGATGGTCAGGGGACCGACGCGCCGGGCACGGCTTCCAAAGGCGATGGCACTCCAGAAGTACAGACGGGCGCGGTCGTCGTCGCCATAGTCGACGGAATCCAAAATGGCTTCTGTTTGCCGCGCCAGGTTGATGGCCTCAGCCAGAAGACCTTGCCTGCGATCATCTGTAAGGGTGGTAAAATCGACGGCGTAGTGAAGTGCGCGCAGCAGTTTCCAGCGCGCCTGAGGATTGGCCGGCTCAGAGACAACGACGAGCCGATAGGCATCGATCGCCCGATCGATCTGCACAGGATCGGCGAGGTCATCCTCAAGGCTCACCGCTCTGTTGGCCCAGGCCGTGTCCCCCTCGCTCAGTTCTGCCGATGCGCCAGCGGTCAGCATGAGAGACAGGGCGCTCAGGATCCACACTGCGGTCACAATAGGCCTCGTGTATTCATTGCGACGTCACCGAAGGGGAAGATCAGACAGAAGACCGCACCTCCACGGCGACCTCATTTCGGCGCATGAACGGTGGCGTCCACGGATCATTGTAACGCATCAGGAACGGCCGACCGACGGTCTCAATCCCCTTCACTTCCAGCGCCTCAAGAAGCATCCTGGTTTTCGCCTCGACGCACTCGGTTGTCGTCAACCAGGAGAACTGGAGCGTTGCGAGTCTGCGGGCCGGCACTCTGGTGAAGTCGATGGACTGACCATCAGGCGTCGGCGCCTCCTCTGGCGTCAGCCCCTCAGGCAGGATGAAGGACATTCTCTCATCCGTGATCACGGGTGCCGTCATCGCCACCTGCTGTTCCTCTTTGTTGCGGCCGAAGATGTAGGAGGCGAGCACCATGAATGACGCGTTATCGCCATTCTGCGCAGCCGAAATATGTGTCTGATCTTCATACTGACGGATCTCGATGTTTGATGACAGAGCTTCGACCACCGTGTACGCTGGTCGAGCGGTCGTCGTGATGAGGTAGATTCCCCATCCCATCCAAAGGGAGAACATGACTCCCCCTGTACCTGCCAGTACGTATGTCCATTTCATATCTTCTTACACCTTGTGGAAAGCCGATACACGAGGCCACTGTGCATGAACCGCAACAACTGAGACCATCACGCCGCTCATCAGTTTGCAGAGACCTCGTCCACGAATCCCTGGATCCAGTCAATCTCCAGGCGGAAAGGGCGCGTCTGTTTGTCGGCGACCAGCAAACCGAGCATGCCAATGTCGCGGCCGCTGAGTATGGGAAAACTCGATGGACGCCATCCCCGGACCGACAACTCCATCTTCTCGAAGCGCACCCGGATAGTCTGCCACGTTTCCGATGCTCTGAAATTCGCCTGCCAGGACCCGCGAGACCCTTCTGGGGCAGCCAGCAGTGTATACAACCGCCCATCGCCACGTATTCGCATCTCGACTCCATCGTACCCGGCCAGAGACGTGTTGGCGATCCGGG
This sequence comes from Gemmatimonadota bacterium, assembly GCA_002712305.1. Lineage (GTDB taxonomy): Bacteria > Latescibacterota > UBA2968 > UBA8231 > UBA8231 > UBA12574. Next base: position 63,679 of record PATE01000087.1, read on the forward strand.
TCCGTATGGAACTGAAGCCGCCGTTGTTCCGCATCGACAACTGTCCTGAAAAACGCCCCTCTCCTTCTTCGTTCCGGCTGAAGCCGCCGCGGGAAACTCCGCCCATGACATTGTCATTCACCGTGTACCAGGCAGTACTGCGATCGGAGAAATCGAGGCGAAAACGAGGCTCATCCATCAGCGCGACCTCTTCGGTAGAGAGGAAAGCAGCATCCAATGCATACCTCAGTGTCCATGCACTGCGTTCAGGACGTTGCTCTGCGGCCGTGCGCAGTGCACGTTCGATGCTCTGCAGATCGACACCCGGGGGCCCAAGAAGCTGAAGTGAACGGAGAGTGACGCTGTAGACGGCGGCGCAGGCAGCGGCCTGACCATCGTTATACAGCGGGACGCCTAGTCCGATCGCTTCCGACACCAGCGCCCGAGCCTGTTGCGTGGCTCGCGAAGCATCATCCGTCGCACCCCTCGTCGTCTCGCCCATCCCATCGGGCTGAGCGAATGCCAGCTGGGCGGTCAGAATGACGACACACGTCCAATGGCCGGGCCCCATGAGTCGACTCCAGTGCCCTTGAATCCGCATGTTGCTTGCCACCTTCTCTCCCGTGGTACTCGTATACCTGCTCCTGGCCGCCCAACCTCCTCACGATGCGCGGGATGCCATGAGCCACGATATTCCTCACATACACTACGAGAAGATCATGAATTGTCAATATTTTGTCTCTATTATGTCTAATAATAGTCTATCCTCGGACTCGATGGAGAGGCTCTGGAACGCGACCCCGTGATCAGCGCCGACTCCGCATGAAATCACCTCTCCGAACCGGCTTCCTCACGGTCATCGTCCTCGCGATCCTCATCGCCGTGTCTGGATGGATCCTGCACGAGGAACGACCTGTGGGAGAGGAAGGGCCCGCCGCCGACGCCCTGGCCCGCAGGATTCAACAGGCAGTCAACCTAACCACGTGGGAGCAGACCGGGGCCGCCCTGCAAGACGGACTGCCGCTGCCGCCGGAGGCCGCAACGGAGCACGTACAAACGGCTTGGCGCCACTGGATCAACGACCAGTTCTGGCTGAATCCATTCTCGAATCTGTTTACCGAGGGAGTAGAGCGGAGTCTTGTACCAACTGTGGATGGAAACCATTCGCTGCTGGTGACATTCACTCGGGGCGGTGCCACGCCCGGTGATGCCTACCTGCTTTCGGTGGATGCAGACGGCCTGCCCACAGCTTGGAAGATGTGGGTCTCGATACTCCCGCTCGGCGGCCTCACTGCGTCGTGGGAAGACTGGATCGTCCTGGAGTCAGGCGCCCTGATCTCTCAGCCGCACCAAATCGGCCCCATTGCTCTTCGCCTTAGAAAGATCGCAGGTGGCTCCGTACTGACCGACCTGGCATCGGGCACCGATCCTTTCCTTCCCCTGCTGACAGGCTCGTTGGCTGATCCGGCCCAGTGAGGCACGCGCCAACAGCTGCGCTGAGCCCTTTTGAAACGGAGCTAACGAAGACCTTGGTCAAATCATCTTTCTCCATCCTGACCTGCCCCCCTGGAATGGTCCCATTTCCCGAGTTAGGATTTTGGACAGAACAAGGGGGATCGTATGTCGAGAAAGCGTTACACCGCAGAGCAAATCATCGGGCACCTTCGTCAGGCAGAGATACGGACCAGTTAGTGAGGGCAAGACGGTCGCTGAGGCAGTTCGTGAGCTTGGCATCAGCGAACAGACCTACTGCCGGTGGCGCAAGCAATACGGCGGTATGGAGGTGAGTCAGGCTCGTCGCCTCAAGGAGCTGGAGCAAGAAAACAGTCGGTTGAAACGTCTTGTGGCCGACCAGGCCTTGGATCTGTCGATTCACAAGGAAGTCTCTCGGGGAAACTTCTGAGCCCGACGCGACG